>CANJRV010000057.1 GCA_947476825.1 Bacteroidota bacterium
TTCCTTTCATAGGTATAATTGCAAGAATAAAAAAATAGACATACATAAAACACAAACAAGACTTTCATTGAAATATTTTTAAGACGTAAAAATAGTATAACTTTCATCAGCTTGTAAACATAACATCTCAAATCCATTTTTTATTATTGTTCCATGTTTTTCACAATTTTCTAAATAAAGGGATTTGGCAGGATTGTAGATTAAGTCATATGCTACAAAGGAATCATTTAAAAGTGTATAGGGCAGGGGTAGGACAATTTGTTCCAAAGGTGGCATCCCTATAGGTGTTGTATTAATCCAGAGCTTATAATTATTTGCTATGTTGGCATTAATTTCTTCATACAGTATGGCGTTCTTGTTTTTTTCTCGACTCACCATCAAAAATGGGATATTATTTTTTTGGAGAACGAAACGAATTGCTTTGCTGGCACCTCCAGTTCCAAAAACCAATGCTTGAGTAGATGGGAGGAAAAAGGGTGATACAGATTTTTCGAAACCGATTACATCCGTATTGTAGCCACAATATATTCCATCCCTTATTCGTACACAATTTACTGCACCTATTATTGAGGCTGTATAATCTAATTGATGTAGAAATGGTATAATTTTTTCTTTGAATGGATGCGTTACATTAAGTCCATCTAATTGATTTATTTGAATGACTTCTTGTAAGGAATCCAAGGAAATCATTTCGAAATTTTGATAACTTGCTTGTATATTTTCCTTTGCAAATTTATTCGAAAAATAAGTTCTTGAAAAAGAATTTTCCAATGGGTGACCAATTAAGCCATACTTTTTCAATAGAAATTATTTATTTACTTTTTATCCAAATAAAACATAAAGGTGTCGCCACGAAGCCCAATTCTAGTAGATTCAAGAGGAATTACTTCATTAGGTGCAATATTGCCAAGGTTCACATTACAACCACAAAGTTCTAAAAAATATACCTGTTGCGCTTTTTGTGGTGCTTCCCAAATAATTTTTTCTTGAGGTATTTGTGTCAAGATTTCTTGTACCAATCCTTCACGTACTTCGCCGCTACTTCTGTATATACCTACATTACCAGCTTCTCTTGCTTCGGCAATAACATAAGTACTTCCAGCTTCTAATTCTGCTTTCATTAATTCTATCCAGATATAAGGCGGAATAATATGGGTTGCATCTTTGCTTCCAACCTCACTCAGAACAGTTACCTCTTTCGCTAATTTTTCGATATAGCCACATTTTTCTGGATGAGGAATGGTAATTGAACCATCCGAAACTTCCACATGTGTTAAACCAAAATCTTTCACCATTCCAATATATTCATCAAAACATCCTCGAATCAAAAAGGCTTCAAATAATGTACCTCCTAAATAAACTGGCATATCGTGAGCTGCATAAATTGCTAATTTCTCTTTTAAGTTAGGCGTGACCATGGAAGTGCCAAAACCTAATTTGACAATATCAACATGAGGGCCTGCTACAGATAAAAAATTAATTACTTCTTGATTACTAAGTCCTTTGTCCATAACCATAGTTAATCCGTCTTGTCTTGGTTTGGCTGTTCTTGTTGGTATTTGTGGTAAATTAAAGTTCATGTGGCAAATGTAAAAAAATATTAGCCCATGTTAAAGTCTAATTTTAATTATTATTTGTGAAATATTTTCTATAACTATGTGTAAAATAATTGTATGAAAAAAATATATCTATTACTTTTTAGTCTACTACCATTCTTTGCATCTTCGCAAACTACCATTACTACAAGTTATGTTACAAATACAATTATTTTTAGTACAGGTAGTACTTATATTACTTTTGATGTACAAAACACAAATGCATTTCCAGTTGTACTTACTGGCCTAACTAATTTGCAAGCTAACTTATATGAAAATAATGTGTATTCATTATGGTATTCCAGTACTTCATTGTTTGGTGCACCAACACTTTTTTCATCTTCAGCTGGATGGTCATTACTAGCTACTTCCGATCCATTTACCTCTACTATTATAAGTTATGTGAGCCCATTCAATTGTTTGGGATTAACGATTCCTGCAGGACAAACTTATCGTTTTGCACTACAAGGAAGCAAAGGCACGGCAGTGGCTGGAGGGGTTACACCAAATGTTTTCTCAGGTGGTGGGGTTAATTTATTTGTTGGAAATAATACAACGCCTGGTGGTCAAGTTGGCTATTTTAGTTGGCAAAATATAGGCAATTCTGGAACACCTTATTTCTTTGATGGCAGTATTACCATAGCTCCAGCAAATACATTCAATGATATAGAAGTCAAACGAATTACCAAACCAGCATCCATTTGTAATTTTACCAGTAATACTATATTAGCTTCCATATGTAATAAAGGAACACAGAATTTGAATTTGGGAACTAACAATGCTACGGTCAATTTTAATGTTACTGGTCCTGGTGCACCACAAACTTTATCAACGGTTTTAAATAGTGGAATTTTACCGCCTTGTGGATGTACCAATGCAATTATGAATGGAGTGAATTTTTTTCAACCAGGCGATTATCACATTACCGCATCGGCTACTTTGGCGGGCCTCACGGAATCCACTTTAGCAAATAATATAGCCCAAGATTCCATCACAAATTACAAACCAAGTGTAAGCCCATTGAGTGATTCTGTCTGTCAATTTTCTAACAATTCAGTCTTTGCAGGATACACAGCAAGTGGTTGCCAAACCATTCATAAATCTGTAACTGCAACTGCTATTGTATCTGGTACGGTTGATGGTACAAGTGACGCAACTGCTGGGCAATTTGCAATAGGTTCGCTACCCATATTGCCAACAGGAGCGTTACTAACAGGCGCAAAATTATTTATTAGCAATTTGAATGCAGTGCCGACCAGCACGTTTGGCAACGAATTGCGATTTAATATTTATGGTGCAGCACCCAATGGTCCTAGCAATCCTTTTTTACCTGGTTTAAATGGCAATTTTTTAAATTTCTCAGTATATAATTTAGATTATTCTTCTACTTTAAGTAGCACACAAATAAATAATATGTACACTGCAATCGGTGGTGGTGGAACTTTCTATATAGGATATTGGGAAACCAATAATAATGTAGCAGGCTCGGATATAACATTGAATGCACAGACTTTTCCAACCGTGGCTACACTAACCGTGGAATATAATATTACACCATTTGCTAAATGGTATACTGCTGCTTCCGGTGGATCTTCCATACTCAATTCATCCGTTTTTAATCCTCTCTTGACAAGCGGGTCTGGTATTAGTAACACGAATTCAGTAAATACCTATATCTACTATGCCGCTTGTAGTTCAGATTCAAGTTGTAGAGTACCGGTAAGTTTTAAAGTAAATGAATCTCCCATTGCTATTCAAGATACAATTGGCAATTGTGAAGTGGTATCAGGAAGTGGAATTGGCATCTTTGATTTAACCGCTGGAAATGGTGTGGTATCTAATAATGTGCCGAATACTACTGTTGCTTATTATCAAGATATAGCTTTGAATACGATCATCAATAACCCTTCAAATTATGTTTCACCTATAACGGTTGTTTACTCAAAAGTTAGTATTGGCAATGGATGTTTTGCTTCCGACTCGGTTGTATTAACCGTGACGCCTAAACCTGATTTTGTTTCTAATTTAGTAGATGCGAATGCGTGTAGCCCAGTTACTTTAGATGCGTCAAGTTTAATTAACCCTTTTTGTACTGTGCCAATAGGTACCGATACTTTATTTTTTAGTGATTCATTATATACTATTCCTTTTGTAAATCCGCATAGCATTTCAGTGGCAGATACAGTATATGTTTTGTTCGTGACTAATTCTCTTCCAGCGTGTAAGGATAGTTTGGAGGAGCATATCAATATTCAACCTTACTCCAATTATATTGCTAATCAAGATTTGAATTTGAATACGTCTAACCCAGGTAATATTGCTTGTGGCAATATCCTATTATCGGATGCAGTCAAT
This sequence comes from Bacteroidota bacterium, assembly GCA_947476825.1. Classification (GTDB taxonomy): domain Bacteria; phylum Bacteroidota; class Bacteroidia; order Chitinophagales; family Chitinophagaceae; genus OLB11. The sequence goes on from CANJRV010000057.1 coordinate 3,951, forward strand.
GAAACCTATCATACGTTTACCGATTGTCGGCGAGTGGCGTCGGTACTCGATATTGTGGATGGCACTAATTTAGGTTCTACTTCTGTATGTGAAGTCATTGAAGCAAGTACACCTTTTCATAATGGACAACCATACTTGAATCGGCATTTTCAAATTACCCCAACGAATAATGATAGCGGATATGTTTGCCTTTACGTATTAGATGACGATTTTGCACAATACAATGCGGATGCAATTAGTTCTACGCCTTCTTGGCCTCAATTGCCTACTGCTTTCTTTCCGGCTTATGCCAGTAACTTGTGCGTGACTAAAGTGGACAATGGGGATTTAAATACACCAGGGCATATTGCGTCTGTTATTCCGAATGCGATGCTCACAACGAGCTATGATCCTGGCACTACCGTATGGACAGTTTGCTTTCCTGTGAGTAGTTTCTCGCATTTTTATTTACATGCGCAAAATCTAAATAATTTCCCATTGCCTGTAACTCTATTACAAGTTGCTGCAAATAAATTAGGCGAGCAAACCTACATCAATTGGACTACTGCTAGTGAAATCAACAATAGTCATTTTATAGTAGAGCGAAGTTATGACGGCGTTCAATTTAAAGCCATTTCGGATGCCATTTATAGTAAAGCAAAAAATGGAAATAGCGCATCACCTTTAGATTATGCTTACACAGATCCATCACCTAAAAATGGACATAATTATTATCGTTTGCAAATGATAGATTTGGATAAACGTCAACGCCATAGTGATGTGCATGATGTTTATTTTGGATCAAAAACTGTAGTTACACTATATCCTAATCCGGTGCAAAATGAATTGGGCGTTACTATTTATTCGCCTTATCCTACAACCGTAAATATTCAAATAATGGATGCAGCAGGAAGAACCATACAATCGGTGGAAACCAATTTATTAGCTGGCGATAATCAACAAAAAATATCTTTATCGGATGTAAGCGAAGGTATTTATTTGGTAAAAGTGACGGACTCAAAAGGCTTGCAGTATTCGCAATTGATCAGAAAGAAATAGGACGAGATAAATCGCGCTTCGACTTCTTTTTTACAATAAGATTTTCATCTCATTCCACTACTCATGCATTGACATAAATTCCGTAATACTATCCATCATGTGTTGAATTTGTATTTCGTTCAAACCATGGTGGCAAGCCATTAGCATACCACCTCGCATTACTTTATCAGATTCAGGGTAGCCGCTAGCACTCGCTTTGTGGGCACAATTTTTAAACCCTGGTTGACGAAGTATGTTGCCAGTAAATACAGTTCGCGTTTGTATATTTCTTTTTTCTAAAAATATTTGTAATTCAGTACGTTTAAATGGAGCTGTATCTCTAATAGTCACTGCAAAAGCCAACCACGCTGTACGTGAATTTGGCAATTGATTTGGCAAAATAAAGTAAGATTCATACTGCTCAAAGAATTTACGTAAACGAATATAATGTTGTGTACGTAAATCAATATTACTTCCCAATTTACTCAACTGCACCAATCCAAAAGCAGCACCCATTTCTGAAGGTTCAATATTGTAGCCTGGCTCTTCAAACACGAATTTAGCATCATACGGTATTCCATCTACCTCCACGTTAAAACGGTTTTCAATTTTTTCGCTTTCTACAAAAAGAGAAGATGATCGTCCCCAACTGCGTAATAATTTGCCACGGCTAAGATGCGCGTCCGTATTAACGCAAAGCATACCGCCATTACCACCACAATTGATAATATGTGACCCATAGAAGCTAGTTGTGCTCATGTCGGTATAGCGGCCACTGCTTGCACCATCTATTTCGGCACCAAGTGTATCAGCGCTATCTTCCAGAACAAATAAATTATGTTTATCTGCAATTTCGCGAAGTTGTTTCCATTGTGGCAAGTTGCCTATTAAGTTAGGAATAATCATGGCCTTGGTTTTAGGCGTAATCATTTCTTCTACTTTATTGGCATCTATATTATAAGTGCCTTCTTCTACATCGACAAAAGCAGGTATCCAATTGCGTTTCACTATAGGTGCTACGGTTGTCGAAAAGGTAAGAGCAGGGGTTATGATTTCTGCACCAGCATCATAATTTAATAAATCGGCAGCAAGGTAAAGTGCGCTTGAGCCAGAGTTGACCCCAATGCCATATTTTTTATTGTATAAGGCAGCAACTTTTTCTTCTAGCTCACGCACATGTTTACTCATTTGGGTAGTAGTGCGCAATACATGGGTAACAGCAGCTATTTCATCTTCGCCATGAACAGTAGTTCCATAAGGCACGTAAGGGAATTGACTCATCTAATTATTTTTGCTGGCAAATTTATCCTAAGTGATGAATAAACCTAGTTTTTTTTGGTTAAAAAAATAAGTAATGTTTATCAAGGAGCTATGTCCACTTTTTGATAGTAGTAAAAAGAAGAATTGTTGATTATATCCGCATAATATTCATTATTATTGTTCCTCAAATTAAATGCCTTGAAAAGAAATTATTATAAAGACAGTGGGTTCATAGCCCACTATTTCATTAACTACGTCAATGGGGCAAGTTGATGATATTTATAGATATCGTGATACAGTGGAAATCAAAAGACAGTAAACCCAATTAATTAATATTACAAAGAATAAAAATGACTAAACACTTAGAAAAAGTAGAGATGAATTTAAAAGCAATAGAACTCCTGAACTGTTCCCTTCAATTGCCCGCAACACAAAGCACAGCAATAACAAATTTTAATTTCAATATCAATATTGAAAGCAGAGGCGATGCGCCTAATAAATTAATGTTCGTGATTGTGCATATTGAAATAAGAAATGATGATCAATCCCTTGCCTTAGGCGCATTGTCGGTAAGTTGTATATATGAAATTCCGGATTTTGCAGCACACATTAAGGTGGAGCCAGATGGCAAATTGCAAATACCCCAAATATTAGTTGAATCTTTGAATAGTATTTCTATTTCTACTACAAGAGGTGTAATGTTTGCCACTTTTAAAGGCACATTTCTACATAACGCTGTACTGCCTATCATAGACCCGAATCAATTTCAGGCAACACCAGCACCAAATATGATATATAGGTAATTCTGCAAGGCTGTTACAGTATGCATTGCCTAAGTAATTGTACCATTTACAACCTCATCTTTCCACTTTTTTTTAGGAATGCCCGATGCTGGGAAAAACTGTTTTAAATAAGCTGCTTTTTCTGCAAAACCTTGCTGTAAGCGTAATGCTTTTTCCCATTTGCAAAAAAAAATCACCCAATATTTGGATGATTTTTTATAATTATTTTTTGTTAGGGTAGAAGTAGACTTCTTATATTTTCACAGAATCGTTCAATTCACTATCTATCATTATTCTACCGCAGTGTTCGCATACGATCATTTTTTTGCGTAAGCGAATATCTGATTGGCGTTGTGGCGGTATTACATTATAACATCCACCGCAAGAGTCTCTTTCAACAGGTACTACTGCTAATCCATTTCTGTAATTAGATCTAATTCTACTGTAAGCTAAAAGCAAACGAGTGTCTACATTGTCTTCTGCCTTTTTTCGCGTAAGCAACAAATCCTTTTCGTCCTTTTCTGTTTCTTCTGTTATTTTCTTTAATTCCGTTTTCTTTAGCTTTAATACTTCTTGCTTTTCATTGATTTGTTTTTGTGTATTGCCTTTAAACACTTCTTGATCTGAAATTTCAATAATAGCATCTTTTATTTTCTTTTCACAAGCTTTTATTTCCAAATCTTGCAATTCCATTTCTTTATTAATGGCTTCAAACTCACGACTATTCTTTACATTATTTTGCTGTTTTTCATATTTTTTTAGCAAGGCAACAGAGTCGGCTTGTAAAGCTTTTTTTGCCAATATATCGTCATTGATTATTTTTATTTCACTGTCAATAGCAGCTATTCGCGTATTGAAACCTTCTATTTCGTCTTCTAAATCTTTTACTTCCATTGGCAATTCACCACGAAGTTTGTTTATGTCATCTATTTTGGAATCAATTTTCTGTAAAGTACAGATAGATGCTAATTTTTCTTGCACTGAAAATTCTTTTACTGCAGCCATAGTTTTAATAATATTGTACCGGATTAGTATTTACCGATGTTAAAAGGAAGGCAATATTAGGAAATTTTTTTGAGAGTAGCTCATAAAATATTTCGTTTGTAAATTGCTCACTTTCATAATGTCCGATATCTGCGATGACGAGTTTGCTTTCAGCATCAAAAAATTGGTGGTACTTAAAGTCGGCTGTTACATAAACATCTGCCTGTTGTTGAATAGCAAAAGGCAATAGAAAAGCCCCAGAACCGCCACATACAGCCACTTTCTTTATTTCTTTATCTAATAAAATACTGTGTCTAATACAACTGGTTTTCATTCTCTTTTTGAGGTAAGCTAAAAATTGTTTCTCTTGCATTGGGCTTGGCAATTCGCCTATCATACCTGCACCTATATAAGCATTTGTATTTTCCAATGTAATTAGTTCATAAGCTATTTCTTCATATGGATGACAGCTTCTCATTGCTTCTAAAATAACACCTTGTAAATGTTTAGGTGCTAATACTTCTAGTTTCGTTTCTTCTTCATTTGAGCGCGCTCCAATTTGTCCAATAAATGGATTTGCTTTTTCTAATGGGGTAAATGTTCCTATTCCTTCTTGCAAAAAAGAACATTCTTTATAATTGCCAATTTGTCCAGCACCAGCATTAAATAAGGCTTGTTGTACAGTTTCGACATGACTATTCGGAACATAAACATATAGTTTTTGCAAAGTATTTTTAGCAGGGACAAGTATTTTAGTATTCTTCAATCCAAGCTTTTCTGCTATTTTATGATTTACACCTTGAGCTGCATTATCTAAATTTGTATGCGCAGCATAAATGGCTATTTTTTTTTGTATGGCTTTGATGATGACCCGCTCAACATAATTTTTTCCTGTTATAGATTTTAATCCAGAAAAAAGAATAGGGTGGTGGGTTATAATTAACTGACAACGGTTACGTATAGCTTCATCCAAAACCTCTTCAGTACAATCTAAAGCTATGAGTACTTTTGATACTTTAGTCTGTTTATCGCCAACTAACAGACCGCTATTGTCGTATGTTTCTTGATAAGTCAAAGGAGCTATTTGCTCAATGGGTTGGATTATATCTTTGATGGTCATGATCAGTTATTTGTGTAAAAATAAAAAAGCATCGAAATAATCGATGCCTTTTATTTGATAAATGGAAACTAAAAAAAATGATTAATTATTTGGTGTGAATTTTCGGAAGCGATAACCCAATGAGAATTGGATATAAGGAACTTTGAAAAATCCATTTGAAATTTCTTTGGCGGCATTTGTTTTTGTATTGTCCCATACATTCTGTGTAAGTCTCAAATCTACATATAAATTTGGATTAAAACTATAAGACCCTCCAATAACATATCCAATGCCAAAACGTTTTGCAAAATCATTTCGTGCGTATTGCTGCCCTTGACTTGTCGGGAAATTATACATTACTGATTTATCAACAGTATCTGTTTGATCAATCACGTATTTTCTATCAATTTCTTTAATATTTAATTTGAAATTATAAGCCACATTAGCACCGCCATATAAAGCAAATGATCGATAATTAACTTGTAATAAAATAGGTAATTCCAATGACATAAAATGCTTGAAATTGTATGTCTTAACTAAAGAATCTTTTTGATAATTGTAGATATATTTATTTTGATTTTGCAAACTAACTTGGTCAACAGAGGTATTTAAAATATTAGAATAAATATCAGCAATTGTATAACCACTATTATTACGGTAAAAGAATTTTGCCTCCGTCAATAAACTCAAATAATCATTGATAGGAATTAAACCACTGCTTCCAATTTGGAACCCGCCAAAATTATGAGTTGCATTCAGGATAGATTTATTAATACCAACTGTCATACCTGAATAAATTGGAACTTTCATATGAAAAAGACCAATACTTGCAGTGATTAATTTATGATAAGTATCTCTAGTAAATTTATTCATATCTTGAAAGAAAGATGTGTGATATTCTTTACTTTTTCCATTGTCTGTTGGTGGTGTAATACTACTTGATGTGTGTGCAATGTTGTTGTTGTTATTTCTAGTTTCAGGTTCGACTTTTTTTCTGGTAATGGGTTCTTGAGAAGTAGTCATTTTTTCTTCTTGCTCTTTGGTTACATGCACATAACGTGGATTGGTAGCTTGAATAATATTTTCAACATTTGAATGATTAGATGTGTTATCTTCTTTTATGTTGTTTCGTTCCACTTTTGCAGTAGTTTCTATGGCATGTTTGCTCTTATTGATCGTATCATATTCTATGAGCTTAACACTGCCGTCTCTGCGTCGTGCAACTTTTTCAGAAACAGTATACTGAGCCATTGAATCTTTTTTATTGAAGGTAGAATTGTCATCTTTAGTATGCACATCCGCATTATCCATTTTTGCCATTGCATTACTACTACCTTCAATTTCTGTTGGCGTTTGTGAAGGAATGATTGAATTGGGTTTTGATTTATTAGAACTAGCAAGAATTGAAGTACTGTGTTTAACCTTTATCACTTCTTTGTGTGCAATATTTTCATCAGAAGAAGCAGAAAATTCAGTAATATTTGTTGATGTAGGATTAGATTTCAACACAACGTTTTTTGTAGGAACTTTCTTTTTTTCGGTTTGTGTTCTTGTAACTATATCTTCATCATGAATATTAGTTTTTTGACTTGTGGTTTTTTTGATTTGGTTTTCTATGGTAGTTGGATGGGAGGAGTTTGAAATTGTATTGTTGTTTGATGGTTGAGAGGCGATTTTTGCTGAAGTATTTGACGCATTGGCTAACTGATTAGTTTGCATACCTGAGGAAATGGAATTGCTATTCGTTTTTCCAAAATATCCAGCAGTCAGCATGCCAGCTAAAAGAAGAATACTGGTTATAAAATAAATCCATGGTTTGCGATTAGATTTTTCCTTTGCATAGGGATTTTTACCATCTAGCATGCGCTCCATGTTAGCCCAAGCCCCTAGGTTCATTTGTTCCTTTCCATGGGCAAGCCCATTTCGAAAAAGTTCATCAATTGGAATTCTGTTTTCCATCTTATTTACCTATTTATTTAATTTTTCAATTTTAATTTTCAATAATCGCCTCGCCTCAAAAAGATGCCATTTACTTGTACCTTCACTCATTTCTAAATGTTCACTAATTTGTTTATGCGTCATTCCTTCCATTACATACATATTAAAAACATATCTAGTTGTTTGGGGTAATTCTTGGATTAATTTAATCAATTCATCGTAATGCATACCAGATGCAAAATCGGCATGCACTGATTCATCTTTTTCAACAAACACTACTTTTTCATTATACTTCATGTGTTGACGTATATAATCAAAAATGGAATGATAAATAACTCGTCTAACCCAACCTTCAAAAGAACCTTCAAATTTATAGCTATCCACTTTTTGAAATACTTTTAAAAAGCCATTATTCAAAATTTCTTCCGCTAAATGATATTGATGAATATTCGTGTAGCGTTTCACCATGCTCATCATTTTTGGATAATATCGCTTGTACAATTTTTCTTGCGATACACGATCCCCTTCCCTGCATCCATTAATCAGTGCAAGTGTTTCTTCATCTTGTTGGGTACCTATGTAACTCAAAGCTAAATTCAATTTTATAGAGTATTTCTTGTAAGAAGACTCATATTAATAAATATTGGTTGGAAAAAAATAGAATTACTCTGCAAAATAAAAAAACCCCTAAAAAGGGGTTTTTTATCATAAAATAATATTACTTATTTAATCATTAATTTATTAGAAATTTTTTGTCCGTCAGCATTTACTGTATAGATATAAAGCCCAGTAGCTAAATCAGTTACATTCAAAGTAGAAGTATGATTAACATTAGCATTCATTGAACCTAAATTCATTGTTTTTATAACTTGACCTAAAGTATTTGTCAATTCAACAGTAACGTTAGAAGCTGATTGATTTAAATTAATTGAAAATTTAACTTCATCATTTGCAGGATTAGGTAAAGCAGTGATAGCCGCGAAATTATTTACTTCATTTACACCAACTGACCAACAAGTAGGACAAGTAACTTTAAAAATTACATTGTGCATTTCAGGACCGTAAGTTTCTGTGAAAGCAACTGTAGGGATATAAGCACCAGAATATCCATTGGATGAATCTTTTGTGATAATTTCTGATTGGTTGTAGTCACCTGCATAAAATGGGATGAATGTATTATCACCATTAGGTTCTGTAGACATAAATAGATATTGGTTGTTATGACCAATTGTGTCACCAGCTGCATAAGTGAAGCCTGGTTTAAATGTGAAGCTTACAGCAACTTTTTCACCAGCAGGAACTGCGAAAGAATTTGCACTAAACCCTAGATATTTTAAACCATAACTGTTTTCTCCCATTTGGTGATCACTTGAATCTGAATTGGTCAATACATGCTTAAATGTATAAGCAGCAGGTGCACCAGTTACATTAGATTGATAAGGTCCAATATTAAATTGAGATGCTGGGTATAACATATCGCAAAATCTAGTTGTATCAACACCAAAATCCGCTGTTTGTCCAGTATAATAATAAACTGGTAAATTTTGTCCACCACTATGTACAATTGACACGATAAGTGTATCTACTGCACTAGATAATTTAGCATAAGATCCAAGTACAAATACTGAATCTAAAGTATAAGCATTTGTAGTGCTAATATACGGATCCCCCGCAGCTAAATTATTTTTTATTACATTAGCAGATGGGTCTAATACTTGACCTATAGATTTGTATTGAATACCATATCCTTGATAAGGTGGGTTATATCGCATAGCAGAATCAGGAAACATGCTATACAAACCAGAATTTGCATCAATGGTTGTTTGTGAAATACCCTCTTGAACAGCTACAAAATCAAGATAAGAAAGATATAAAGAACCACCACGTGTCTTTTTATGCTCGTTCTTGAATTTGTCCTTTGATGGAAAATTAGAAATAGTATTTTTAACTTCACCTCCTACTGGAGTGATTAAGTTATGTTTTTGTTGCGCCATCATAGATCCAGAAGTGCAAACAATCGCACTCATTGCGAGTAAAATTTTTTTCATTTTTTTAATTTTTTAATTTGTGCAGTAAAAGTATATGTATTTTATATATCAGCCAAAAAAAAGTATTAATTTATTAACTTTTCCAAGATGAAATAAGCAGAAAAAAATAATTAATAAGAAGTGGCAATTGGATAATAGAATTATGCGTTTCGATGATAGATTTTACTACAAAATTTATTTTAGTTCTTGATTAATTTTTTAATAGAAGGTAGACCAGCGATTTGAACTAAATATTTACCTTGGGCTAAGTGTCGAATATCAATTGGCATTGAAGTGGACGAAATATTGCCATGTATTACTATTTTTCCTTCAAGATTTGTAATATTAAAAGTTGAACCTATCCATTCCTTTTTTATATTTATCATAACCATATCATTTGATGGATTTGGATATAGGGTAAAGCTATTTTCTTGTTCAACTTCAACAATACCAATAGGTTGAGAAGGTTGAATAATTGAGAGTGTTTGACTACCCACTAAAATAGTTCCTGTTCTAGAAGAGCCAGTAGTGTTAGCTTGCACAGTAATTGAAATTGAACCATTACCTACACCAGTGGAAGTTGAAGTAAGCCAAGTACCTCCACTTGTTACATTTGCAGTCCACGGACAGCCAGTATCGGCTATTACATTAGAAATCGCGTTGTATGTATTAGCAGCACCTGTAGCACATAAATAATTGGGAACAGAAAGAGCATAATTACAAAGAGGATTGCATGTAGGACAGGACACTTTAAAAATGATATTGTGCATTTCAGTTTGGTAAGGTGCTGTAAATGCTAAACTTGGAATATAAAATCCAGAATATCCATTAGAAGAATCTTTAGTAATGACAGTGGATTGATTAAAGTCGCCAGGATAATATGGCATAAAGGTATTTGAACCATTAGGCTGTGTGGACATAAATAGGTAATGGTTATTTTTTCCGATAGAATCTCCTGCTGAATAAGTAAATCCAGGTTTGAATGTAAAACTCACAGACACTTTTTCACCAGCAGGAACAGAAAATGAATTGGTACTAAATCCTAAATATTTCGTAAAATATTGATTGGATCCCATTTGATGATAACTTGAGTCGCTATTTGTCAATACATGTTTAATGACTAATGGTGCTGAACCTCCAGTTGGATTAACTTGATAAGGTCCAACATTGAAATTAGATGGAGTATAAAACATGGCTAAGAACCTTGTTGTATCTACTCCCCAATTAGTAGATTGATTAGAATAATAATATTCGGGTAAATTATTGCCAGCACTTTGCAAAACAGAAATAATTAATGTGTCAACTGCATTGCTCAATTTGGCATAAGACCCTAATACAAAAACTGAATCTAAAGTATAAGCATTTGTGTTCGTAAAAACAATGGTACCAGCGGGCATATTATTTGTAAATACAGGCGCTTTTGGATCTAGAACTTGACCAATAGATTTAAACGAAATGCCATATGCAAGATTTGGTGGATTGAATCTAACAGATGAATCTGGAAACATAAAATTCAAAGAAGAGTTGAGACTAATATTAGCGGCAGTTATGTTTTCTTGAACTGCAACAAAATCAAGATAAGAAAGAAATACTGACCCACCTCTTGTCTTCGAATGCTGGTTTTTAATAACATCCGTTGAAGGATAATTGATAATAATTGGTTTAACATCACTTCCTTGTGAAGGTGTTAAAAGGCTTTGTTTTTGTTGCGCATTCAAGGAGGTAATCGCGAAAATCATTACACTCCATGCAAGTAAAATCTTTTTCATTTTTCGATTTGTTATTTTGTTTGAAATATTTATTTCAACAAAGTAGATAAATAATATTAATCAACCAAAAAAATGAATATTAACTTATCAACTTTGCTACATTTGCCCCATAATTTTTAACACATGAATTTTGATAATACTGAAATTGCTTTTGCGCCAAAGTCAACCAAAGATTTGAACAAAGCACATTTTCTATTTTTTTCGATGGCGAAGCCTTGGCTTACAAGTCTTGGTATTCAATGTACTTATTTAGCATTCAAACTTCACTTGCCTATTAAGAATATTATTAAAAAAACAATCTTCAACCAATTTTGTGGTGGCGAAACATTAGATGAAGCGAGTATTTCAGCGCAAAAAATATTTCAATATGGGGTAGGCGTAATTTTAGATTATGGTGTTGAAGGGAAAAAAACGGAAGCGGAATTTGATGCGACAACGGCGGAGTTTATCAGAACAATTCAATTCGCAAAAAATAAAAAACATATTCCATTCATCAGCATTAAAGTCACTGGATTTGCAAGATTTGAATTGCTTGAACAACTAGATGCTAAACATGATTTAAGTGAAAGTGAATTAGATGAATGGAATAGGGTAAGGAGAAGATTGGACGATATATGTAAAAATGCAATCGATTGCGGAATGAAAATATTGATCGATGCCGAAGAAAGTTGGATACAAGGACCAGTCGATGAATTGGCGTTGGAGATGATGCGAAAATATAATCAGAAAAATTCTTCCATTTTTAATACCTATCAAATGTATCGACATGATCGTTTGGCTTTTTTAAAAAAAGAATTACAAATCGCTGCTAATGAAAACTTTGTACTTGGTTCGAAATTGGTTAGAGGGGCTTATATGGAAAAAGAAAGGGCAAGAGCTATAGAAAAAAAATATCCTTCGCCAATACAAGCTACAAAAGAAGCAACAGATAAGGATTATGATGAAGCGGTTTTGTATTGTCTAGAGCATATTGATTGCAATCATTTATTTATCGGTACGCACAATGAATTAAGTTGTTATAAAGCAATTGAATATATGGAGAAAAATAAACTGCCTAAAGCACTTGTTTATTTTTCGCAATTGTATGGCATGAGTGATAATATTTCTTTTAATTTAGCAAAAGAAGGCTACCAAGTTTCTAAGTATTTACCTTATGGACCTGTACATGATGTGATTCCCTATTTGATGAGACGTGCGCAAGAAAATACATCTGTGGCTGGTCAAACCGGACGCGAATTGACATTAATCAATAAAGAAATATTGCGTCGAAAAAAATAATTTACATTGTCTATTTCTTCTTCCATTTCTACCGACACAATTGTTGCATTAGCTACCCCAGAAGGGGAAGGGGCCATTGCAGTCATTCGCTTAAGTGGTAGCCAATCTTTTAGTATTGTACAAAAAATATTCAAAGGCAAGGATTTAAATACTGTTTCTTCACATACCATTCATTTTGGGAAAATAGTGTCTACACTACAAGAAAAAGAGGAACTAATAGATGAAGTTCTGCTCAGTATTTTTAGAGCACCTCATTCTTATACCGGTGAACATGCTATTGAAATATCTTGTCATGGATCTCGCTTTATTGTACAAAAAATATTACAATTATGTTGTGCTCAAGGCGCACGATTAGCAAAGCCTGGAGAGTTTACTATGCGTGCATTTTTACATGGTAAATTAGATTTGAGTCAAGCAGAAGCGGTAGCAGATCTTATACATTCTCAAAGTGAGCTTACGCACAAAATGGCGATACATCAGTTGCGAGGCGGTTTCTCATTGGAGATAAATCAGTTCCGAGAACAGTTAATCAATTTCGCTGCCTTGATAGAATTAGAGTTAGATTTTGGTGAAGAGGATGTAGAATTTGCAGATCGAACTTCCTTGACTAAACTTATTGAAACCATTCGAAATAAAGTCCAATTTTTATTACAAAGTTTTGTGTTAGGTAATGTTATGAAAAATGGTGTGCCAGTTGTCATTGTCGGCAAACCTAATGCTGGCAAGTCAACCTTATTCAATGCGTTACTGAATGAAGATAGGGCATTGGTTAGTACAATTGCAGGCACTACAAGGGATGTGATTGAAGAATTGTTGATTATTGATGGCATTCAATTTAGATTTATTGATACAGCAGGTATTCGAGATGCAAAGGATGCGATCGAAAAGATGGGGATAGAAAAAACCTATGAAAAGATACAACAGTCGGCTGTGCTATTATATGTATTTGATGCTAAAACAGATACCAAAGAAGATGTAGAAAAAGCTATTGAAGCCTTTGCGCAACAATCCATTCATTTGATTATAGTTGCAAATCATTGCGACAAATTAATAGATTTTGAACTAAAGAAAATGCCAAGTAATTATGTGGTGATTTCAGCAAAAAAAGGAATGGGTTTACAAGAGCTGAAGGCAAAAATTGCAAACCTGTTTCATTCTGATAAAACTTTACAACAAGCAACTATAGTAAGTAATGCACGACATGCTGATGCGTTAAAACGAGTTGATCATTCGCTCGCTGAAGTGCAACAAGGAATGGATGAAAACAAAACCAGCGATTTAATTTCTATCGACATCAAAATGGCATTATCTGCATTAGGAGAAATAACAGGTGCTGTAGAAGTGGATAAAGATATTTTGGGAACTATTTTCGGTAAATTTTGTATCGGAAAGTAAAGTATGTTTTATGAACAACAAGCAACAACAAATAAAAGTATATAAAAACCAATATAGTAAAGGTTTTGAGTATTTGTATTTTACTTTCTGTTATTTCATTAATTTGTTGTTTGTTGTTGTTACTAGTACTATATTTGTTGCTAAATGGTCACACAATTAAATTTTAACAACAATTAGCAACATGAAAGTATTTTTAAGACAAAGGAAACAAACAAGTAAAGGCACTATTTCACTTTATTTGGAGATTTACAAAGGCACTACCCAAACACCCGATGGCAAAACAAAGCCGATTAGAGAGTATGAGTATTTAAACTTGTATTTGATTGATGATCCAAAGGCAAAAAGCGATAAAAAAAATAATGAGAATACTTTACAACTAGCTAAAGACAAAAAAGCAGTAAGGGAGCTGGAAATAAAAAATGGTAATTTAGGATTTAGAAACAGCAACAACCAAAAACAAAATTTTATTGAATACTTTAAAAACCTTGTAAGCAAAAAAGAAACAAAGGGAAATGAGGGTAACTGGTATAGTACTCAAAAACATTTAGAAAATTTTGCTGGTAGTAATGTAACCTTTAAAGATATTGATTTACAATTTGCTGAAAGGTTTAAGGACTTTTTAAATAAGGCAAAGAGGAAAGATGGCAAACCACTTTCAAATAATACCAAAGCCTCTTATTTTGCCAAATTTAGAGCTTGTTTAAATGAGGCAGTAAAAGAGAAAATAATATATGGCAACCCAGCAGTAGAAACAGGAAATTTTAAAACCGTTGAGAGCCAAAGAGAATATTTAACACTAGATGAGGTAAGAAAATTAGCACAAACCGAGTGCCGATATGATGTATTAAAAAGAGCCTTTTTGTTTAGTTGTTTAACTGGTTTGAGATGGAGCGATATAAACAACCTTGTTTGGAGTGATGTACAAAAAATAAACAACAATTGGAGGATACATTTTAAGCAACAAAAAACCAAAGGGCAACAATATTTAGATATTAACCAACAAGCCAAAGATTTAATGCAGGAGGTAGGCAAAGCCGATGATAGAGTATTTGTAGGCTTAAATTATAGCGACTATTTTAATGTAGCCCTACAAATGTGGGTACTTAAAGCTGGTATTACAAAGTATATTACTTTCCATTGTGCAAGGCACACCTTTGCAGTGTTGCAACTTACTTTAGGTACTGAAATATATACCCTTTCCAAAATGTTAGGACATAGCGAACTTAAAACCACTCAAATTTATGCCAAAATAGTAGATGAGAAAATATTTGAGGCAGTCAATAGAATACCCGATATAAACCTTTAAGAAATGGCAAAAACTAAAAAAAACTTACTACAAATTGAAGAGCAGGAATTTGATTTGCAATTAACAAATCCTGTTTTAAATACAGAAAATAATACTTTTCAAAACATTGCAACTAAATACAATCTTAGTAAAGATTTTATGGAGAGTTTTATCGAATTGACTAAGCGAGATAATAGATTAATTATTGATGAAGATAAATTAACCGAATTGTATAAGATTTCAGATGTAAACCTCTCTACAAATCAGGCATCTCAAACACTAATTAGCCTTTTAGAACTTTCAATAATATGTTATACAGATAGTTTAGTAAGAATGTTTGATGTTACAAAATTTGATATAGATTTTTTTAATGATTCTAATTCCAAATTTCTAAACCAAGAGAGAGCTAGATTAATAGATAATAGCCATGATCTATTAACAAATAAAGATAAAGATATTTTAGAAAGATTATTTGAATCATTTTTCCCTTTTCTTTTCCTTTATATAAAAGAGGAATTAATAAAAAGAGATAATTTTAAAAAAACTATTGGATTAATTGAAGCCGAGAAATCAACAAAGGATATTTCCACACAACCACAAAAAGAAATTGTGCCGATTGATAGCACACTACACCAACAATTTTTAGTATTTCACTACTTATTTAAGCATTTGGATATAAGAACAAATGAAATTGATAAAACACAAATAGCAAGGTTTATACAATTTGCTACACAAAAGCAACTGGAGGCTAAGAAAATACAAAATACAAGTATTTATAAATTGGTAGATAATCCATTCAATGGCTATAAAAAAGATAATGGAACTATACAAACTAACTTGCAAAAAGTTAGGGAACTATTTGAAAGTTTAGGATTAAAACAAATAGCAGAAATAGTAAGTAAAGACATAGTTTAATACAATAAAAACAAATATAGGGTAACCCACCAAACCCACCCACCAGCTAAATTCATAGATAATTTTACATTATGAATTTAGAACAAAAAGAAGTATTAACACTTACAGAGGTAAGTAGTTATACAGGATTAAGCAAAAGCCATATCTACAAACTTTGTAGTACTGGAGGCATTCCATTTTTTAAACCTTTTGGAAAGGTTAATTATTTTGATCGGTTGGAAATAATAAGCTGGTTAAAACAAAACAGAGTAGCCACCACCAAAGAAATAGAAGCCAAAGCCTCCACATTTGTAACCCTTAAAAATGTTGCAAAATGATAGTAGGATATTACAAGCTGGTAGCCCTAGCCGATGAAGTAAAGGCACAAAACAAAATTAGAAGTAAAGCCCGATTAGATTGTATTGCCTATGCTGGTAACTACAAAGGATTGACAAATTTTATCAATAAACAAAGGCAATTATTCTTTTACAAAACACCTTGCAGAGAGTTTGTAGAGGCGCAAAGCAAAAGAGTAGCCGAGTGGAGTTTAACCAATAGCAGTTTAAATTTTAGCAGTATTTACATTGAGGACTTTGATTTTTTAGAATATGGATATGGCTACCCAAATGCAAAACCAAGATTAAGCAATGGAGAGCCAAACCCTTTGCACCCTTTCAAAAATGATGGCTATTTGTTTATAGTCAACAAAGATTATACAGAAATAGAAATATTGATTTTGCCCGATGGTAGAAACCTAATAAGCCACTACTACCAACATTTAATAGATGGCTACTTTGATGCTGAAATACAAAGATTGAGAGTAGAGGCAAAGCCATATTTTGAGTATATAGGTTTAAATAGTGCTAATAGTAAGTTGTAACCATTGACAAAAAATATCAATTATGTATGATACTTTAAATTTATGGCTACCACATGAGGCAATAAAAGAAAGTGGGTATTTGCAAAGAGTACCCACACTTTTAAGCAATGTAAAGGAAACATTAATACAAGGTCCTGGAGATGTTTATTTTACTGGCAATATTTTGGGTATGAGTGCAAGTATAAGCAATGCTGGTATAAGTTTAAAAGGAAGTATTTGTAAAAGCTATTTGAATGATAATTTTAAAACACTAACAAGGCAAGATACACAAAGAGCAATAGAGCAACTACAAGATTTTACACACTTACCAATATTACAAGCCGATCTAAGAAGAATAGATTTTGCACAAAGTTTTACAGTAAGCGAAAGCCCACAAAGTTTTTTTACTTTTTTAGGAGAATGCAACCACTACAAAAGATTAACCCAGCCCAAAAGTTTATACTATCAAAATGGAATGAGGACCAAGCTATTTTACAACAAGATTGCAGAGGGCAAAGCCAAAGGGCAAATAATACCTTCTATTTGGGCAAATAAGCACATTTTAAGGTATGAGTTAAGATATACAAGCCGATTGCCTACCCAATTTAATAAAGCCCAAATACAAGCCAAAGATTTGTATAATGAAGTTTTTTATATGGGTATGGTAGAACGCTGGATATTAGAGTATGAAAGCATAAATAAAAACAATTCAATTTTAGACAAAATGAATACAAAGCAAATAGAAACACCAAAGGACTTTATTACTCAATTGGCATTACTTCAAATTAAAGAGGTAGGCATACAAAGAACTTTTGAAAGTATTGAGCAACTAAAAGCCCAAAAACAGTTTAAAAACAATGAGGATTACAGCCGATTGAAAGCCACTATAAGAAACCTTTGCAAAACCGATATACTAACAGAGAGCAGTACCCTTGTAGCTGAACTGGATAAAAAAGTAAAGCAAGTAAAAGAGTATTGTAGATAAGTGCTAATAGTAAGTTGTAATGATTGACAAATTTTATCAATTAATTAGGTATCAAATACCAAAAGAGCAAAAAAAAATACAATGGAAACAACGATAAAACAAGGAAGGAAACAGTTAACAGGCAAAGAAGGCAATACATTCTCATCTACCAACCAACCAACACCAGAGCAAAAAAAAGAAGGTTGGCAAAAAAGGAGAGAAGAACGTTTATTAACTAAGGCAATATTTGAAAGGTTAGCAGATGGACAAACTTTAGAAACCTATGTACAAACATTGTTAGCATTAGCCAAAGAAGGCAACGCCAAAGCCATTGATACAATTAATCGAGGCATTGAGGACCAAGTACAAAAAACAGAAACCACAATTACAATGCCTACCACTATCGAATTATGATAATAAAACCAAACCCAATTGAGAAGAAATATAACTGGAGAGATTAAACACCAATTGTAAACCAAATACATACCATTTTAAAGCCTCCATATAGGGGGCTTTTTTGTTCCTAATAGTTAGTGTTTTACTAAATATTGTTGCTAATTTCACTTTTATTGGATATGTAAAAGTGCTAATACCCTTTACTGGTATGTGTTTTAGCTATTTACTTTACTCTTTGTATCGGCAAATAAACGCCGATAATCAACGATAAACAAAAACAACAAAAGATAAAGAAAACCCTTGCTAGTAAAGGGTTTTCGCGTTTTTAGACCAACGGTCATTTTTCGTCATTTTTGGCGTTTTGCATCACTTTTGTTGCTCATATGTACACCAGATATTTTGAGCAACATGTCAGCAACAAATTTAGAACGTATTAAAAAAAATTGCACCACCGTGCACCATGCTGCACCACCGTGCACCATGCTGCTACATAACGGCGAAATGACAATGACTGCTAGTAAACACCCATATCCAAAAATCTGTGTTTTCTGCCAAGAAGCGTTCTTGGCAAGGAAAAGTACCACTTTGTACTGCTCTCACAAA
>CANJRV010000058.1 GCA_947476825.1 Bacteroidota bacterium
AGGTTGTATTCTTTTGCGTTTAGCAAACTTAACCTATCTACCTTAAAAAATTAATATCAAATTTTAATTGCTTTTAGGAACTTGACATTTATTTTACCCATTATCTATTTTGTTTATTTTTTTTAAAATGTAATTCTGTCCAAGTTGCTGAAAGCAACAGAATGAAACTACGAAACGAAAGACGTTTCGCAGAACATTATTTTTTAAAATACATGCATTCAAGAACTGGAAATGCTGAAAGAATTAAAAGCAGAAAAGAACTTCAGTTCCTCGAAGCGTCCACGCTCAGTTACTCGAAGCGTCCACGCTTCGAGGTTGTATTCTTTTGCTTTTAGCAAACTTAACTTATCTACCTTAAAAAATTAATATCAAATTTTAATTGCTTTTAGGAACTTGACATTTATTTTACCCATTATCTATTTTGTTTATTTTTTTAAAATGTAATTCTGTCCAAGTTGCTGAAAGCAACAGAATGAAACTACGAAACGAAAGACGTTTCGCAGAACATTATTTTTTTAAAATACATGCATTCAAGAACTGGAAAAAACTATGCCACTAATTTCCCATTGGATAGAATTGACCTTTCCTCTTTCCGTGTAATAAAGAAAAAATATAAAGAAAATCCAATGGATTGGGATGGATATTTTGACGATATAATTGGTGTCACAAAGAACAAGCAATCGAAGAAGGAAGACATTCATTTAGTGTTTACCGAAGCAAGAGGATATTATATTGATAGTAAACCTTTACACCCAATGCAAAGTAAACCTAAGCATACAACTAGAGGTTGGGAAGTCAAGTTGAAATTGTGTATTAATAAGGAATTGGAAAGTCTGTTACTTTCATTTGGCAATGATGTTAAAATAATTCAACCATTAAAACTTCGCCAATCCATCTTTACACTGCACAAAAAAGCTTGTAAATAATTTTACAAAATCTATTGCCATTCCTCTACCTTTGGATAATCACTCGTCTTCTATTCTTTATTATAAATTACTTTCACCAAACAATTTAAATCCAAAACACATGAACGACAAACATCAAGTACACAACCTTATTATTTTAGACGAAAGTGGTTCTATGGATTCCATTAAGGAAATGATAATGCAAGGATTCAATGAAATTGTACAAACTATAAAAGGTATTGAACAACAATTTCCAGAACAGGAACATTTTATTTCTATGATTTCGTTTAACGGGCTCGGGCAAAAAATTATTCACCTCATGGATCCAGCTAGCAAGCTTGAAATTATAGATGATACAAAATATAAACCTAATGCCTCCACGCCACTCTATGACGCTATGGGTTTCGCTTGTAATAAATTGCGTCAACTAACCGAGCATGTAAAAGATTGTAATGTATTAGTAACGATACTGACTGATGGTGAAGAAAATGCTTCCAAGGAGTATACAGGTATCACTATTAAAAAAATGGTGACGGAGCTAAAACTTAATCGATGGACTTTTACTTATATCGGTGCAGACCATGATGTTGAAGAGTTTGCCGGCTCAATTGGTATTTCTAACTTTATTAAATTTGAAAAAAATAAATCCGCCATTTCTAAATTATTCAATACTGAAAGGCAGTGCCGAATTTTTTACAGTGAAAAAATAAGAAATAATGAAAATACTTCAGATGATTTTTATAAAACGGAAGACCCATCTACTGGAAACATTCAAGAATAAAAAGAATAACACTGTCTACTAAAGGCGAATTATACAAGTACAATTCTACAAGGCATGCAAAAAAGCATATTCGCTTCTAAGGACTATACAGGAAGAACCGTGCAATTAACTAAAATCAAGGCAGCACCACAGAACCTACGAAATTTTGAATATTCATATCCAAGAATAAAAAATCAGTTGCATCGGTAGCACCATCCCCATTCAAATCTGTTAGAATATAGCCATATTCGAAATTTTGAATATCTATATCGAGGTAAATAAAATCCGTTGCATCAATTGCTAAATCTTGATAGATATCACCAGAATATAATGCCCATACGCCTGTTCCCATTTGAATCATATTGTCACCAAGTGCTTTTGTTGCAGCATTCGAAAAATTATAATTCACGGTACCTGTTGCAAATGAAACTGCTTGACTACTCCATGTTTGAATCAAATTTCTATGTCTCACTACAATATAATAATTTCCAGATAATGGCGGGAAAACACAAGTGCAAGTACCATCTGTATGTAATCTCGCTGTATCCGTCGCAACGATGATTAATGGATCTGATGCATCTCTCAATTCAACAATAATATCATCCACATCGGTTGCAATCGCATTAGGATATCCTTCATTCAACATCACAGGAGTCATACTGTTATTACCGATATAATATCCTTGAATAAATAAGGTCAAATTTAAAATAGAATTACAGTTTGAAGTTACAACAGAAATAGGGGAAGAGCTACCTATACATCCATTGGCATTGGTAACTTGCACTGCATAATTTCCACTTGTTGTTGCATTAATAGAAGGAGTGTTTAATCCATTCGACCATAAATAAGAACTGTAACCAATGCTACTAAATGTGACTGATCCGCCATTACAAAAAGTAGTTGGACCAGATGCCGAAATAACCGGAACAGGTAATGGATTCACAACAACAGATTTTGCAGGGCTTGTGCCAACGCATCCAGTTGCATTCGTCACTTGAACCGTATAATTTCCTGTTGTTGTTGCATTAATAGAAGAAGTAGTCAAGCCATTCGACCATAAATAACTATTGTAAGTACCTGTGCTTAAATTTACAGAATTCCCATTACAGAAAGTAGTTGCGCCACTTGCATTGATGATAGGCGTTGGTGCAGGATTAATTGTCACCGTTTTATTGGAACTTGTTGCGATACAACCATTGCTGTTGGTGACTTGCACAGAATATGTTCCGCTTGTAGTAGGAATAATGGAGGAGGTAGTAGCGCCATTGGACCATAAATAAGAGGTATAATTTCCAGTGGTTAATGTAACGGGCGAACCAGCACAAAAAGTAATATTACCACTTGGTAAAATGCTTGGCGTTGAGATAGAATAAGTATTGCCAATAGTGAAACTAGTAGCATTGACATTCGCTGCATTATCCGTTACCGTAACAGAATAAGTGCCAGGTGCTAATCCAGAAATATCTTCAGTAGTCGTTCCATTATTCCACATAAAACTATATGGCGGCGTACCTCCTGTCACGGTTATATTAACAGCACCATTAGAGCTTGATGCGCAACTAGCATTTGTTATGGTGCCAGAAATAGAAATTACACTTGGCGGGGTATTCCATTTTGCTAAATGATTTACATTCACTGAACCAGCAGTATTAAATAATCCACCTACTATTAAATCTGAACCATAAGTACAAATTGCATGTGTTCCAAATGCGTTACTCGGATTAAATAAACCATTGCCCAATGCACTCCAAGTTGTTCCATTCCAATTTGCAATGCCATTTGTAAGGACACCGTTTGAATTTGTAAAATACCCACCAGCAATTAAATTGCCATTGTAATTTCCAAGCGCCAACACATATTGATAATATGGACCAATCATTCCACTGCCAAGAGCAGACCAAGTGCTGCCATTCCATGAAGCAATATTATTTGCAGAAACTCCACCTGCTGTAGTAAATAAACCACCAGCAATTAATTTATTTGTATAGGTTGTCAAAGAATAAACCACATTGGAAATTCCGGTACCTAATGCAGACCAAGTAGTCCCATTCCATTTGGCTATATGTGCAGCTGCATTACCGCCAGCCGTAGTGAAAAATCCACCAGCAATTAATTCATTATTATAGACAGTTAAAGCCATGACCTGACCTTGGGTTCCACCTAAACCAGAACCTACCGTTGACCAACTAGATCCAGAACATCTTGCAATATAGTTTGCAGCCGTTCCATCGGCATTTGTAAAATATCCACCGACATACAATTTATTGTTGTACACGGCGAAAGAGGTCACAAAATTTTGCATATCTCCCAAATCATTCAACCATTGTGTTCCATTCCATTTTGCAATATAATTCAACTGCATGCCACCAGCCATGGTAAATTCACCACCAACATATAGCTCACCTTGAAAAACACCTAAAGCCAATACTTTTCCATTTACACCTAAGCCCAATGGATACCAAGAAGTGCCATCCCATCTAGCAATATGATTAGCAGCAACTCCACCAATGGAAGTGAAATTTCCTGCCACGATCAGATTGCCATTATAAACTGTAGTTGCGTAAACCCAATCATTTGCACCGGTACTTCCAACGGTATTCCATGTTTGAGCTTGTAATGTAGAAGGTCCAAAATTCACAAGAATAACGAATAAGAACATTATTTTCGAAACCAACGTTGTACTTGACATTTTGTTTTGTTTCATGATTTTTTG
This sequence comes from Bacteroidota bacterium, assembly GCA_947476825.1. Classification (GTDB taxonomy): domain Bacteria; phylum Bacteroidota; class Bacteroidia; order Chitinophagales; family Chitinophagaceae; genus OLB11. Next base: position 4,379 of record CANJRV010000058.1, read on the forward strand.
ATTTTAAAAATGCTTATGCAAAAGGGATTAAAACATCCATTTTGCTAAGCACCTTTCATTTTGACCACAAAGGTAATAAGCACCCCTTCTTTAAATATGTGATAAAAATCATTAGAACTAAATATTTATATCAATATAATTACGATTGCTTTTATTACATATTTGCCATTGAATTAGCCAACATATTGCAAATAGCATAGCCTTGACTTGTTGTAATTATGTATAAAATGAACAAATATTTCCTTGATGAAAGGATACCAATCCTATAGATTTTCTCACATACATTTTTTGGTTAGAAAGATGGAATGAATACTATACTACTTTCTTCAAAAAGATTCTGTTCTAACCTTCATTTTTAAATTTTCAAATCGACAAATTTTCAAACTAAGAAACTTTATACTTCCCTTTACTTTTTCTAATGCGCACGGCACACACTTTATACTCTGGACAAAGTGCATCTGTATCTGTGACTGAACTCGTTAATATATTCATGTTCACTTCGGGGTAATGAAAAGTAGAAGATAAAATACCTTGTTTCACTTCATCGGTAATGCGTGCTTTCACATCTATTTTTCCTCTCGCACTTTCCACACATACCATATCGCCTTCGTTGATCAAATAAGTTTCTGCATCTGTTGGATGTATCATCAAGGTATCGGTCAACAATATGTCGGCATTGCCTGTTCGTCTTGTTTGTGCGCCACAATTATAATGTTCCAATTCTCGATTGGTAGTCAATATAAAAGGATAGTCTTTTTGGTTATCGGTCAATTCGCTCGACTCTTTCCAAGTTGCTTTTTTAAATTGTCCTTTGCCTAATTTGAAACTTTCTGTATGCAATATTTCCGTATCGCTACCGTCGGCAAGTACAGGCCATTGTTTGCCATTATCGCCTAACTCATCCCATTTTACACCAGCAAAAAAAGGAACAATTTTTGAAATCTCTTCTAGTAAAATGGCGGGATTATAATCGGGTTCATTAGCACCCATTTTATTCATGATGTCGATGATAATTTGTCCATCTGTTTTTGTTCCTGCAATTGGTTTTACAACAGCATTTACTTTTTGAATTCTTCTTTCACCGTTGGTAAAGGTGCCACTCTTTTCTAAAAAAGAAGCAGCTGGTAAAATGACGTCTGCTAGTTTCGCTGTTTCGGTCATGAATAATTCTTGTACCACTAACAGTTCCAAATTCGCTAAAGCTTTTTTTACATGATTGGTATTTGGATCTGTTTGAACATTGTCTTCACCCATCAACCACAATGCTTTGAACTTTCCATCAATGGCGGCATCATACATTTGCGGAATTTTCAAACCCACATAATTCGGCAATTTTACGCCATAAAAACTTTCATATTTTGCATGATACTCAGCATTGGTTACATCAAAATATCCTGCGCCTTGGTGTGGTTGACAACCCATATCGGCTGCACCTTGTACATTATTTTGTCCACGCAATGGATTCACACCTACACCTCTACGACCAATATTTCCAGTAATCATAGCTAGGTCAGCAATAAGCATCACCGTAAATGTTCCTTGCGAATGTTCGGTCACACCAAGCCCATGGAAACTCATTGCATTTGGCGCAGAAGCATACGCTAATGCGGCTTTGCGCACGAGCTCTTTATCTACTCCTGTGATGGCTTCCAATTCATTCATATCCATAGAAAGCACATGTTGTTTAAAATCTGCATAGCCTTCTGTTCTGTTTTCAATGAATGATTTATCTTCTGCATTTTCTTGAATAATATAATACAACATCATGTTCAAGATCGCCACATTCGTTCCAGGTTTGGTTTGCAAATGATAGGTTGCATACTTCGCCATTTCGGTTCTTCTTGGATCAATGACGATAGAAGTTTTACCCTTCATCGCAAATTGCTTCATCTTCGCGCCAGTCACGGGATGCCCTTCTGTTGGGTTCGCACCAATGACCATAATGGCATCCGTATATTTTAAATCAACGACGGAATTCGTTGCAGCACCAGTGCCAAAAGTTCTTTGCATACCTAAGGCTGTAGGCGAATGACAAACCCTTGCACAACTATCAATATTATTGGTTCCAATGACAGTTCGAATAAATTTTTGCATCAAATAATTTTCTTCATTCGTGCAACGTGCAGAAGAAATTCCACCTATCGCATCTGCACCGTAATTGGTTTTTATTTCTGTTAATTTTGATGCTATAAAATCGTAGGCTTCATCCCAAGTGGCTTCTACAAATTCACCATCTTTTTTAATGAGTGGGTAACGTAATCGCTCTTTGTGATTATAAAATTTAAAAGCATATCGTCCTTTCAAACAAGTATGACCACTATTTACTTTGGCATCAAAAGGTGCTTGTATACTTTTTATTTCTCCTTGCACAGTAGATACTTCCAAATTGCAACCAACGCCACAATAGGTACAAATCGTTCTTGTTTTTTCAGTGGCTACAATGCTCTTGCTTTCAAACACATCGCTAATGGCACTTGTAGGACAAGCTTGTGCACACGCACCACAACTCACACAATCACTTTCAAAAAAAGATTGATTACTTCCTTTGACAATATGCGAATCAAAACCTCTACCTGCCATGCTCAACACAAATTGACCTTGCACTTCATCACATGCACGTACGCAACGAAAACAGTTAATACATTTACTCATATCACTGGTCATGTAGGGATGGCTCAAATCTTTTTTTCTATCTACATGATTCTTGCCTTCGGGATAGCGAACATCTCTTACACCAACTTGTGCAGCTACGGTTTGTAACTCACAATTATTATTGACTTCGCAAGTCAAACAATCCAATGGATGATCGGTCAATACCAACTCAATAATATTTTTACGTAGCTTTTGTATACGTCCACTTGTTGGATAAATAAATGAATTTTCAAGTACAGGCGTGTGACAAGAAGCCATTGCCTTCGCATTTCCATTTTGCACCAATGCCACGTCTACACTACATATTCTGCAACTACCAAAAGGATCTAGATTAGGTGCATCACACAAAGTTGGTACCAGATTTTCACCTAAATTTCTGCGAACAAAAGTCAAAATAGTTTCACCAGGAATGAATGTAAATGGTGTATCATTGATATAAGCTATTTTGGTTTTGACCTTTGTACTATTTTCAATTGCAGATGTGGGGCGTGAAATTTCAAACATGAGAAATGTTTTTGTAGGGTTGAAATTAATCAAATAATTTGAAAATGAGGCGATTTGAAAATTTGAAAATGGGGCGATTTGAAAATTCGTTGATTTAAAAATTTCACTTACGGCGTATCTACTTCCTTCGTTTCGCTTTCTTTTTTTGTTCCATCTTTTACTTCCCATTCTACACTTTGCTTTTCATTCGTCGGGCTGATGATTTCAATCTTATATTTTCCGTGTTGAATATAATATTTTCCATCATCAGATTTTTTGGAAGTTGAGATGCTTGCAGTACTTAGCATGGTCATATCATAGTTGGCTGTATTATAACCGTAGTCTGCTTTCTGTGTGATGGAATTAAAAATTACTTTCCCTTTTACATTTTTTATTTGAATGGTATATAAGCCTGCATTTTTTGTAAAGAATGTGATAGGCACTGTCATTTGTCGTGGTTCATTATACGATGCTGATTTTGTACCTAAATTTTTATTCCATTTCACCGATTCAACTGGCAACAATACCAAGGATTGATTTTGCAACTCTGGATATTTTTGTATTCTATCTAATTTACTGATATAAATAGAGCGTCCATGTGTGCCCAAAACAATTTCATTTTCCCTTTCTTGAATCGCTATATCATGAATGGCAACACGAGGTAAATTTCCTTTCCAAGATTCAAATTCTTCGCCAGTATTGAAAGTTACATACAGTCCATTATCTGTACCGACATACAAAATATTTTCATCTATTGGATCTTCTCTAATGACATTCACCGGTTCTAATGGTAAATTTTTACCGAGCTGTTTCCAAGTTTTACCATAGTCATCACTGCGATAAACATAGGCCGTAAAATCATCTTGACGATAGGCATTTAATGTTGCATATACTCTGCTTTCTTTATACTTACTGGCGATAACTCGAGTTACCCAAACATGCTGTGGCAAAGGGTTACTGACCTTAGTCCAATTGTATCCAACATCTTTACTACAAAAAATATTTCCATCATCAGAGCCAACATAGAGCAATCCAAAACGCGTTGGACTTTCCGTAATTGTAGTCAAAGTTCCGAAAGGTACATTACCTTTTTTGATAGCTGGTGCTAAGTCTTCTGGGCTTACTGTTTTTATGTCATTGCCTTGTTGTAGCGATCGATGAAAACAATTGGAACCCATGTAAAAAATATCTTGATTATGTTTACTTAATAAGATAGGCGTTTGCCAATTAAATCGATAGGCATGTTGACCAATATCATGTATCGGTTTGATGTAAGATGATTCTCCAGTTGTTTTATTGACTTTAAAATAATTTCCGAATTGATAGCCAACATACACGGTATTATTATCTCTTGTATCCACTTGTACTTGCATGCCATCGCCATCACCAATATTTTTATACGGATTTTGACCGCTCTGTAACCATGCATTACTTTCCACTGTTGTACTAGAAGCTGTCCATGTGCCATTGTCTTGTAAGCCACCATATACATTGTACGGTTTGGCATTATCAACAGCTACCGAATACATTTGTCCAACTGCAGGGTTATTGGCTTTGAACCAAGTTGCACCATCATCATACGTGATATTCAGTCCACCGTCATTTGCAGCGATGATATGTTTGTCATTGTTTGGATCTATCCAAATTCGATGATAGTCAGGATGAGAATTTTCGCCATCAATTTGTTTAAATGTTTTGCCGCCGTCTACACTCAATGTTATAGGATAACCTGCTACACAAATTTTATCTGGATTCATTGGTGAAACACATAGCGTACCGAAGTAATAACCATAGGTAAAAAATACACCATCTAATAAATTGCTATGTGTTTTTTTCCAAGTCTTACCTGCGTCATCACTTCGATATAATTCGGCACCATAAATGGGTGTATCAAATAAATTCGCATCCGCATCAGACAATTTCCAGTCGGCAATATCACTTACTTTATAATCATTTTCTTCTACACTTTTCTTGACTGCTTCGGCTGTATATTTTTCAGGATAACCATTATCTCGAAGATAATCTTCTAACTTTTTATTCTCTATTGCCAAGAATGCATTTTTACTCATGAATTGAATATCTCTTGCATTCCATTTTTTTTCCTTCTCTTCTTTTTTCTCTTGGTTCGCGTTATTATCCACTACGGCATAAAGTATATCTGTATTTTTTTGACATACACTTAATCCAATTCTACCAACACCTTTACCCGTTGGGAAACCACTATTTGCAGTTGTTAGTACTGTCCAATTTTCACCGCCATCTGTACTTTTATAAATCCCACTTGCCTCTCCACATCCAGTAAAATTCCAAGCGGTACGAGTGCGTGTCCATGAGGAAGTGTATACAATTTCTGGGTGCATTGGATCTATTTGCAAATCAATACAACCTGTGCTATCATTGATGTATAAGGTTTGTTTCCAAGTTTTACCGCCATCCATGGTTTTAAAAATTCCACGTTCTTTATTGGTGGTATACAAATGTCCAAGTATTGCAACCCAAGCAATATTTGGATTTGTTGGATGCACAATGATTCGAGCAATATGGTGACTTTCATCCAGACCAATATGCGACCAAGTTTTGCCTGTATCTGACGTTTTGTAAATGCCTGTTCCGGCATAAGACGATCGCGAAGAATTTACTTCACCAGTACCAACCCATAAAGTATGTGATTTCCAATCCATAGCCATATCGCCAATGGTGATAGACGCTTCATGGTCAAAAATGGGTGTCATACTTTGTCCATTATTGGTACTATGCCAAACGCCACCACTAGCATAGGCAACATAAAATTCGTTGCTATTATCTGGGTTTACTTCCACATCCGTAATTCGACCACTCATAATAGTGGGACCAATATTTCTAAATTCAATATGGTTAAACGGCGAAGGCTTTAAGTTTATTTTTTCAAAAGAAGCCAGTCTTGCCGCACTGGTAGTTTGCGCCATTGTTTTTATACCACAAGAAATAAGAAGGAAAAGAAAGAGTAAAGATTTTAATTTTTGCATGTTGAAAAGGATAGTTCGCTAAATTAGTACTTGAACCATAAAAATTTGAATGAAATAAATTAATATTGTGAAATAAGCATGAAAGTACTATTCAATAAGTGTGCAGAATTGATCCATTCCTCTCGAATACTATTCCTTTTGTTTTTATGCGCGTCAACTTTTTTTGCAATGGGTCAAGTCAAGAAAAAACAAAACAAGCCAACCGTAAAGCAGCAACCGAAACCAAGCCCTGCTTTGCCAGAGCCAACATTCATTGTATCTTATGAGGTATTAGAAAATGGAGATACCATCAACAAGCTCGATAATAAAAACAATAAACAAGGCAAATGGCTCATCACGCATGAAGCGCATTATGATGAAAGTGCGTATATGGAATGGGGGACTTTTGATAACAATAAAAAACAAGGCAAATGGCTTACCTATGCGATGAATGGAACCATACAGGCTATGGAAAATTACAAGCAGGATAATAAAGATGGAGAAGTACGCTATTTTGACGAAGGCGATTTGTATTGTGTAGGGCATTACTTAGCACTGCGTTCCTTGTATGATTATGATACGATTATGGTTGAAGATGCGGTGACAAATCTAGAAAAGCCAGTCATTATAAAAGCAAACAGAGGAAGTGTTCGTCACGGGTTCTGGACTTACTATGAACCACATAGTTCGGAGATTGTCAAAGTGGTCGAATACCAAGCAGATGATATCATTTATGAACGCGAATTTTTAAGCAAAGCAGATAGCACCTATATTGAAGCACGACTAAAAGTATTGCCGCATGTATCCAATAAAAATACGAATGGCGTATGGCAATTACATAAAAATAAAAAGCCGATTCGGTATACCGATTTTCCAGACAATATAGAATATGTGAAACCGAATGTGAGGAGGAAATGAGGTCGGTAATTCTGCAAGTAAGAGACGAATTATTTGGGCGGCACGCACGTCCTGACGATAAATGTCAGGATCCGTTTCCGCTAGAAGCGGCAGAATCCGGTCTTTCCGTTCCAATCTTTTTTTGCTTCAGAGGATTTCCACTGCAATCGTTGCCGCAATACATCCACTTAAGAAGTTTATATTTCATACATCCTATTTGGTTTGATCATCATCACGAAGAAAGATTGCGAATGCTACAAAATATCCTCTACATCAAAGGTGTACCGCCATGTTCACGGTAATGATTAATTTTACTCATAAACAAAATCGACATGGTGTTTGCTTTTTTCTTTGCATCCTCGGCTATTTCTCCAGCGAAATGTTCATCTATACTTTCACCAAAAAGTTTTAGCCATTGATCAAAATGATATTGGTATAAATTCATAGTGAAATGTGGTAAAAAAGATTGGCCTTTGTAGGTCGATTGTTGAAATAAAACACTTTCCCAAAAATTATAAATAGTATCTAAATGATGTTGCCAATCGCCATGACCGAGTCGATTAAAAAAAATATCTTTCAACAATTCATCCTTACTCAATTTATGATAAAATGTATCCACTAATAATTGAATGTCTTCTCTATTTTTGATATCTGGATTGGCTGCATGTAACATGATGTAAATCTAGGGAATTGCAGAATAATGCATTTGCCAAAACCAAAAAAAGTATTTTATCTTTACGTCACTATGGAACAACTATCCCTTTTCGAGCAGCTTAAAAATTTACAAGAAGATGAACAACAAGTGGTGGTTGATACCGCTACCTTGACTAAAGTATATTATACCATTACAGAAGTGGCAGAAATGTTTTTAGTGAATGCGTCCTTGTTGCGTTTTTGGGAAAAGGAATTTCCAGCACAATTAGCAAACGTAAAGAAGAATCGAAAAGGCGATCGCTATTACAACAAACAAGATATTGAAAAATTGAAATTGCTTTTTCATTTAATCAAAGAAAAAAAAATGACTTTAGAAGGTGCTCGTCAATACCTCAAAAACGATAAGAAAAAAGCCAAAGATGATGTATCCATTTTAGAAAACTTAGAAGCCGTCAGATCGTTCTTAGTGGATTTGAAAAAGAGTGTGGAGTAGGAAGGTGTTGTAATTAGCAAGCATAAAAAGATATTCGTGCATTTATCTAAAGAAATACAAAAAAGACTCAATGAGTTGGATACTAATTTAAAGTTAGCTACAACTATTTATGGTGATTATCCAGAAAAATATGCTTTTAATGAAAGTTTTACTAGAAGATTTAGTGCAAAAACTATTACAAATATTAATACATTTTCATTAGTAATTTTTGAAAGGAATGAAAGGTTAAAATATGATTACTGTTTCGCCAGAGCAATTTTTACAGATCTTAGTCGACTTGTTTCTGTTATTGACCTATGGATTGACAAGGAACAAGACATTAAAGAAATTAAAAATGGTTTTGATGAGCTTGAACTATTTGTAGATTTTGATTTTAAAAACTCAAACATCGACATTGACGAAGCTTGGACAAAAATTAAAAATATATTTTTTGGAAAGGAAAATTTTTGGGAAGAACTAGAATGGCAAAATAAATATTTGGAGATGCTAAGAGTTGCAAAACAAAATAAATATTTTGAATATTATTTCCCATACACAAGTCATTTTTGGTTAAGATTTAGTTCTACAAAAACAATAAAAACAATAAATCTATCAGACTATTTCATATCTGCTTGTTGTGACGCAAACCAAGGAAATTACTGTGTTTCTATAGCTTGTGAATTAGAAAACGCAATTTATTTTAACACTCCGCAAGAATGCCTGGACTATGCATATGAAAATTATTATAAAGACAATTTATTAATTTAAAAAACCTTTATCTGGCGCAGGAATGAGGCCTTGCTAAAAGCGTTGGCTTCCTGTGCCTGCCTATTATAGAAACCTATTATCTTGAATTTGAATAAGTACAAAATGTAAATTCAGAGATCAAAATAAAATCATTTATCTTGTGCAAGAATGAGGAATAGGTCTAAATCAAAAGTTTATGTATCATTAATTAGACAAGGCACAGGAAGCCAGCGCACAAAGGCAACGCCTCATTCCTGCGCCAGTAAGTGCCAGAAAGTTTAAATTAAATGTTTATGCATAATAAAATAAACAACGAACAGCAAGCCATCTCACAAAGCGAACGCTTCAATACTGAACCAGAAAGCAGTTTCAATTTGCTCATTCGTAGAATAATAGTAACGTTTATAATTATCTACTTGACACCATTTTCACTTACAGCACAACAGACCCAATCTTTAAAATCAAACAACAGCAAAATACCATACGGCATAAGCATGTCAAAATTATTTGGTGTGTGGCAAAGTATTGATACATTCCATTATAAAATTGAATTCACTAATTTGAATACTGGATTTGTATTAAAGAATGTAGACACTCCTTATTATTATTTTAAAGATTCAGTAAATAAATTGCCAGCAATATCCTCGCCCTTTGTTCCATTTTATTTTTCTAGCGACTCTACGGATATTGCATACTCTGTAGGGTATTTCCCAGGTCAGCCCCAGTGGCATTTCTTGCTTGATTTTATTGCAAAGGATACCTTGAGCATAAGATATAGTTTATCACAAATAGAAATGGCTAGTATTCTTTATTCAAGAAAATAATCTTGTGAGAATGGAAAGAAAATATTTCTAAAAGAATTCCTTATTTGATCCAATTATAAGACGCAAGTTCATGCTTTGTTGTAGCTGACTGCCAATTATGAAAACCTTACTCAATACTTTATCTGGCGCAGGAATGAGGCGTTGCCAAAAGCGTTGGCTTCCTGTGCCTGCCTATTATGAAAAAAAATTAACTTGCATTTGTATGAGCACAAAATATAAATTCAGAGATCAGATTCAAATCTTATTACTGGCGCAGGAATGAGGCGTTGCTAAGAGCGCTGGCTTCCTGTGCCTGCCCATTATGAAAAACAATTAACTTGCAATTGCATGAGTACAAAATATAAATTCAGAGATCAAAATGAAATCTACTTCGTAACATTTACAGTAATTAACTGGATAGATGTTTTTATTAGAAATGAATACAAAGAAATATTAATTGACAGTTGGAAATATTGTATCAAAAATAAAGGGCTAGAAATTTATAGTTGGTGTATCATGACTAGCCATGTGCATATGATAATTGGAAGCAATAAAAATAAATTAGAAGATATAGTTAGAGATATGAAAAAACATACGTCAGAAAAAATGAAGAACGCTATTAGAAATAATAAACACGAAAGCAGAAGAGAATGGATGTTAGGTATGATGGAACATGCAGGAAAAATAAATAATAACAATGCTAATTTTCAGTTTTGGATTCAGGATAGTCATCCAATTGTTTTAGACAAAATAGAAATTGCTTGGCAGCGTTTAGATTACATACATAATAATCCAGTGGTAGCCGGTTTTGTAGATAAGGCTGAAGAATATATTTATTCAAGTGCTCGAGATTATTATTTTGACAAGGAAGGCAAATTGCCAATTAAAAGGTTGAATGTATTTGTATCCTAAAATGAACAAGGCACAGGAAGCTTGCGCACAATGGCAATGCTTCATTCCTGCGCCAGTAAGTTTAGATTAAAAGTTTTGTATCCTAAAATGAACAAGGCACAGGAAGCTTGCGCACAATGGCAACGCTTCATTCCTGCGCCAGTAAGTTTAGATTAAAAGTTTTGTATCATAAATGGACAAGGCACAGGAAGCCAGCCCACAAAGGCAACGCCTCATGCCTGCGCCAGAAAGTTTAAATTAATAGTTTATGTATCCTAACTAGACATGGCACAGGAAGCCAGCACACAAAGGCAACGCCTCATTCCTGCGCCAGTAAGTTTAGATTAAAAGTTTTGTATCATAAATGGACTTGGCACAGGATGCCAGCGCACAAAGGCAACGCCTCATTCCTGCGCCAGAAGGTGAGTAATGTCCGCAATCGAAACCATTTTTTGAAATGCTTTTCCCAACAAAAAAAGCAACCCATGAGTTGCTTTTTTTATAGAAATAAAATAATTTTATTAATGCACAATTTTCTCTTCCAATTCTAAAGCTGGCATACCATTTTTTACACGGTAATCATTGATAGCAGCTTTGATTGCATCTTCCGCTAATACCGAACAGTGGATTTTAACCGGTGGCAAATTCAACTCTTCTACAATATCCATATTGTCTATCGTAATGGCTTGGTCTATGCTTTTTCCTTTAAGCCATTCTGTTGCTACACTTGAAGATGCGATGGCAGAACCACAACCAAAGGTTTTAAATTTTGCATCTTTAATAATGCCTGTTGCATCATCCACTTCAATTTGCAAACGCATCACATCACCGCATTCTGGCGCGCCTACCAAACCTGTTCCAACATTTGAAGCACTCTTATCTAAGGTACCTACGTTTCTTGGATTGTTATAATGTTCAATTACTTTTTCTGAATATGCCATGATTATTTACGTTTTTACAAAAATACACGCAATTAAAGCGAACTACCAAATTTAGTTCAGCGACTTTAATTTGGTCTGTTATTATTCGGTACTTCTTCTCCTTCTTGATAAAATTCAGGATAGGTGCGCACCATATGTTCTACCGTATGCCGACTTAATAAAACAAAATTCTTATTGTTGAGCAAGCCAAAGAAGGAATCAAAATCATAATATTGATTACCGATATGTAATGTTGCTTTAGTGCCTTGGTCTTGCGGTCTAAAGTAAACAATCAAGGTTTGCAAAGGACAGTCTTTGCGTTTCATTTGTATTGTGGCCATTTGTCGGCCGCTGTCTATAATGCCTGCCCGTTGCATGTTCCTATCTTCGTAGCCTGTACAAAATAGTTTTTCCCAAAAACCCAAATAGGAGTTGATTCGTTTTTTATTGATTGGTTTTTGCATAGGATAAGACCCTTGAATGGAAACATTGCTGTCTTTTATCGTTAAAGCGAATGAATATTGTACAGAATCCTTATAATCAATTTGTATACTTTCAATTGGCGATGCATGATACATAATATGCTTGCTTTGCCATTCGCCTACCGTTGTGAAATAGCGCACACCAAGATACATATTTTGCAAAGGCAGCTTCACGATATAAGGTCGCTTAGCACCTTCTGTAAGCATATATGTCGAATTATTGATGCCAGGATTTAGACACACATAAAATGTATTCGTTCGTTTATTGTCCTGATTATAAATTTCTACTTTGGTATTATTTACACTGATATCACGAATCACATCATCATGCTGCAACAAGGATACAGGTTGCACTGCACGTTGCTGTTCTAAGGCTTCCAATAAAAATTTAACGGCATCCATTCGCACTTCTAAGGTGTCATTTAAAGTCCAGCCATCCTTGACCCGACTCAATTTTATATTCTGATTTCTTAAATTGGATAGAAAAATGGTTTTTATGTCAGCAATATTTTTCACATTAAAGTTGGCTTCCTGTTTGCCAAATGCATTGTCTTCCTCTTTAAATACAAAATAATAGGCAATGCCTCCTAATAAGACAATAAGAAGTAAGTACAATAGGTTTTTTTTCATAGGGCAAATGTAGTTTTTTTACATTTCGACTTGGTATAAGCTTTGTTGATTTTTTTAGACGACACTAAAAATGTTCTTTGAAATCTACACTTGAAGGATTCGTGCATTGCGGCAACGATAGAGCGGAAATCCTTTTTGCTCGCTCTGGAGCAAAAAGATTGGAGTGATAGCGTGCGTGCCGCCCATTTTTATTTCTCCTTTCAAATGAACGATATCAATGGTCCTCTTATAAATTCTCTGAAAAAATATGGCTTTATGTTATATTTTCAAATAAGCAAATATCTTTGCCCAACTATGGAATTGTCTAAAAATTATTTACACCAAGAAGCAGAAAATAAATGGTATGCGCATTGGTTAGAAAAAGGATATTTTAATTCTACACCGAATGAGAAGCCAGCCTATACGATTGTGATACCGCCGCCGAATGTGACTGGCGTATTGCATATGGGACATGCCTTGAACAATTCTGTGCAAGATGTGCTTATTCGTTATGCGAAATTAAAAGGCTTTAATACTTGTTGGGTGCCGGGCACCGACCATGCCTCTATTGCCACAGAAGCTAAGGTAGTAGCCATGTTGAAAGAAAAAGGAATTGATAAAAATACCTTGTCTCGTGAAGAATTTTTAGCATACGCCTGGGAATGGAAAGAGAAATATGGCGGAATCATTTTGCAACAACTCAAGCGACTTGGTTGTGCCTTAGATTGGAATCGTACTTCCTTTACGATGGATACCGATTATTACAAAGCGGTAATAGATGTGTTCTTAGATTTATATAAAAAAGGTCATATTTATCGTGGTGTAAAAATGATCAATTGGGATCCAAAAGCAAAGACTGCTTTAAGTGATGAAGAAGTGATTCATAAAGAAGTGAATAGCCAATTGGTTTATGTAAAATATGTACTCGACATACCAGAGACTGATGCAGATTCGACAGTCAATAGCCCACAATATATTACCGTAGCAACTGTTCGTCCTGAAACGATATTGGGTGACGTTGCCATTTGTGTTCATCCAGAAGATGAGCGATTTAAGCACTTAGTTGGTAAATATTGTTTTGTACCATTAATCAACAGAAGAATTCCAATTATTGCTGATGATTATATCGATATGGAATTTGGTACGGGTTGCTTGAAAGTGACGCCAGCACATGATATCAACGATTATAATTTAGGGCTCAAACATAAATTAGACATCATTGATACATTGAATGAAGATGGCACGATGAGCAACGCCGCTCAGCTTTATATAGGGGAAGATAGATTTGTGGTTCGTAAAAAAATCATTGAAGATCTTCAGGCGCAAAATCATATTCTTAAAATAGAAGAGTATAAAAATCAAGTTGGATTTAGTGAAAGAACGGATGCTGTCATTGAACCACGCCTTAGCATGCAATGGTGGTGCAAGATGGAAACCATGGCTAAACCAGCATTGGATGTGGTGATGAATGAGGAGATCAAATTTTATCCAGCGAAATTAAAAAATACGTATCGCCATTGGATGGAAAATATCAAAGATTGGTGCATCAGCCGTCAATTAAGTTGGGGGCATCGCATCCCAGCTTGGTACGATAGCAAAGGCAACCTTCAAGTCGCTGCCACCATGGAAGAAGCGATTGTAAAATTCAAACAAGAGAATCCAGATTTTAACGATGCAGAAAATATTCGCCAAGATGATGATGTATTAGATACTTGGTTTTCTTCATGGCTTTGGCCTATGGAAGTTTTTGGTTGGAATAAAAATCCAGACAATGCAGAACTCAAATATTATTACCCAACAGCCACTTTAGTAACCGCTCCAGAAATCATTTTCTTCTGGGTTGCCCGTATGATAATGGCGGGTTTAGAATACAAACAACAAATTCCTTTTCAACAAGTTTATTTTACTGGAATTGTGCGGGATAAGCAAGGTCGAAAAATGAGTAAATCACTTGGCAACTCACCCGACTTGTTAGGCATGATAGATAATTACGGTGCAGATGCAGTGCGCTTTGGCGTATTGATTGCATCGCCAGCTGGTAATGATTTATTGTTTGATGAAAATGGTTGTGAGCAAGGAAAATTATTTGGCAATAAGCTTTGGAACGCTTTGAAATTGGTACACATTTTACAAGAAAAAAATAGTGTGGAAGATTTAAATCCACAAGCTATTTTTCCGAGTACTTGGTTTGCTGGAAGATTGTATGAAGTGCAACAACAAGTAGAAGCAGACATCAAAGAATTCAAATTGAGTGAAGCACTTAAAAAGATTTATTCACTCATTTGGGATGATTATTGTAGTTGGTATTTAGAATGGATTAAAACGCCATTAGACCAACCTATGAATGCGCACAACGTGGCAAAAGCTAGTTTCTTCATGGAAGAACTAATGAAACTTCTTCACCCATTCATGCCTTTTATTACAGAAGAAATTTATCATTCCATTCGTGAAAGAGGCGACGGCGACGATATCATAAACACTGCTATTATTTCCACAGCAGCTACCGATACGTCTGCATTGAGTCAAGGTGAAGCATTAAAAAATATCATCACTACCATTCGGGATGTGCGCCTTAAACAAGGTTTAAAAACAAAAGATGAAATTGAGCTGTATTTGCCTCTAGCCTATAAAGAGGATCTAGAAAGGATGGAAACGGTTTTGGCAAAACAAAGCTTCGCTAAAAGTATTCAGTATACAGATGTTGCTATAGCTGGTGCTAGTTCTTTTGTGGTAGATAAATTACAATGCTATTTTACAACAGACAAAGTAATTGACAACACGTTACAAATTGAACAAATGAAAAAAGACATCCTATATTACCAAGGCTTTTTGGACAGCATAGAAAAAAAATTAGGAAATGAACGTTTCATGCAAAATGCAAAACCAGAAATTATTGAAATAGAGACCAAGAAAAAAAATGATGCCATAGAAAAAATGCGAATGATAGAAGAAAGCCTTAACTTGCTTTAGATTTTAAACAACATGAACCATAAATTATTTTATTTTGCAACGCTTTTAATATGCTTTTCTTGCCTCTCATTTGTTGAACAAAATCAAGAAAGCAAAGGAAAAGTGAAGTACGACTATTTCGCTTATTTAGGCTGTACACCTTATGCTTCTCCATTGATGAAAAAGAATGATTTTGACAGAATTTCGTCTCAAACTTTTTGTGCAAAAGATAGTGCAAATGCAATTTATACAATTTCCGCTTTTGATATCACTTTCGCAGAACGTGGGCTGTATCAAGATTCTACAGGACTTCCAATTGTAGTCACCGACTATTCCTCTGCACATTGCACTGGCGACACGATACCGAAATTTTGGATAAATGCTTTCAAAGAAAGAAGCTACAAAGGCGATACTATTTTCTTCGATAACATCATTGCAAAAGGAGCAGATAATAAAGCGCACATGTGCAAACAATTGAAGTTCATTATTCAGTAAAAACTACTTTCTTACATAAACACAAAATTCGTCAAACCATTATCCGCATTATCTTTTTCTAATTTTCCGTTTGGTTCCGAAGCAAACCTATAAGGTTTTGAAAACCGTATAGGTTTAGTAATGACTTACGACATAAACACAAAATTTGTCAATCCATTATCCGCATAATCTTTTTCTAATTTTCCTTTTGGCGTTATATGATATTTAGTGTAACCCAATTCTTGCAAAAACAAAATGATATCGCTGTCTGTATAAGGTGTGCTTTTCACAATATCCTTGTCCATTTCTATCATTAAAATGGGATGAAATTGTATCAAGGTATTTCTCATTCCCTTTAATGCAGGAAATTCATTTCCTTCAATATCCATTTTTATAAAATCAATTTTTGGCAAAGGATGTTGTTGCAAATATTTATCAATCGAAATCGTTTGCACTTTTTGGTGCTGATTATGTTCACTTAAATAAGAAGATACCATACCCAAATTTGCTTGCCGTGTATCATAATACAAATCAATCTCCAACTCACTTTCCGCAACGGCAAGGTTCACCAAGTCCACATTGTTTGTTGCATTCAGCGACACGTTTTTACATAGAGCTTGATAATTTTTTTGAAATGGTTCAAAAGAAATGACCTTGCCTTGTGCGCCAATTTTGGAAGCCGCAAATAAAGAATATAAACCTATATTGGCACCAATATCTATAACTACATCACCTTGCTTTAATGTCGCAGACAAAAATGTAAATTCTGCATTTTCATATTCACCAAGGAAAAATAAATTTTCTTGTATCCAATCCTCTATTGCCAATTCGAGATGGATATTACCATGAAATAGGATTTGCTTTTGTACCCCTTTAAATAATTGCAATGGAAAAAATACTCTTTGGTGAATACCATAAAATCGTTTTCTGAAAAATGAAAATGTAAACAGCCACTTAAAAAAATCTGCCAGCCAAGATCGTATCATTATCTCCTTTCCATTTTTTCAAAAATAATGGTATGCAAGCAGAATAAAAAAAATAGTATTGAAGATGATTAGAGCATATTGTTAATTGTCACATCTAATGAAGAATGCACTAGCAATTGGCCTTGGATAGTTTGGCGAAAAAAAAGTTCTTCGGTATTCTCATCGACATTAGAAAAATGGCGTGAAGAAAATTTGAACAGTTGGCGTTAAAAAATAAAAACTAGGGTAGAATGCTTCTCCTTTATTGTAAGCTTAATCTAACCACATTAGATGGAGAAAGAGAAAAAGAAGAATAGCTTTTTTATTTTAGACAACAGTTTAAATTTTTAGCTATTTTTCTACAGTCTTGATTTTTTGCTCCACTTTTTTATCAAGAAAAAAGTGGAAGAGTATCTTGTAGCTTCTCTTCGACCTTAGAAAAATGGCGTGAAGAAAATTTGAACGGTTGGCGTTAAAAAATAAAAACTTTGGTATGATGCGTCCTATTTAATGCAAGCTTAATCTAACTACATC
>CANJRV010000059.1 GCA_947476825.1 Bacteroidota bacterium
AACAATACGAATCAAAAAATGAGTAAAATTGAAAATAATTGGTACAGCTAAACAAGGGTAAATAAATTTGAATGACAGGCTCCACTTGAAATGAAGGGGCATTATTTATGAGAAATTTGAATCGGGTAGTTTTGCAATGGTCTTATAATTTGAATATTCAAACATGATATAGCGCGATTTGAATAGTTATAAAGTTTGTTGAATTAAATATCGGTTTTCAATCCATTACGTAAAAAGAATATTAGAGTAATCGCCTACATCAACCATAATGTTGATAAAGATTCTCTCTTATAGCAACTTAAAAATTTAAGCTCCTTCATGCATTCGTGAACAAGCCGGTTTACATAGCTGCAGGTGTTGTTCCAAAAGAAAAGCCGACTCTTAAGAATCGGCTGTAATCTGTGCCCAGAACAGGAACAAAAGTAAGGCTTTAAAGTATTGTTAATGCTACATTCTTGCAATTCCAAAGGACAATAGAAGGACAAAATATTTGAAAAGTACAAAAAAACAAGCCTATGCCAGTCTTAAAAGTACATTTCCATCTATGCCTAAAAATTGGTGTATAGATTTTAAAAAGGCTACACTTGGTTTTCTTTTTTTGTGCATTATTTCAGAAAGTTGGGTGTCACTTGTTTTTAAAAGTTTGGCTAACTCTTTTTGCTTTAGTTTGTTTTCAAACATTTTCAATTCTATCATACCTTGTAAGGTTTCAGGCAATGGAATAATAAAATGTTCATCTTCATACAATCTTACAATTTCTGTTTGTACTGCTAAATCCTTTGTTTCCTTTGGTGTAAGAAATTCAAAGCCCCCTCTTTGTGTGACAATTTCTAAAAGTTGCTCCATTTTACTTTCAGCCTTTGCAAATTCTAATTTAGATATTTTCTTATTCATTACTTAAATTGTTTTACAGTCTATTTTATCATACTCTTTATGTGTACCTACAAACCTAACAAACAATGTTCTTGTACTAAAATGTATCATGGCTACTATTCTATATTTATTGCCTCCTACATTAAAAACAAACCTTGCATTGCCTACACTATCCACACTGTTAAAAGTTTCCTTTATGCTTTGGAAGGTATTCCAGTTACAAGTACTTACTTCATTATACCATTTTAATAATGGTTCTTTAGCTTTAGGATCGCTTTCATAGAATGAAATTAATTTTGACTTTGTAAGCACTACCATTGAAAACAAAAGTAAACTAAATTCACAAAAACAAAAATTAATTTACTTTAATAGGAATAAAGCTAAAATTTATAATTCATACAGGTTCATTTTATTTTTTACTTTTACTACATGAAAAAATATGTATTCTTAGCAGTCATTATGGCTTTTATTTCACAATTTACAAATGCTCAAGATAGCCAAGGGAGTGGAAACTTTTACAAGTTTGCATTCCTTCAAAAATTCTTTGTATCGTTTACCATTGTGATAAATATCTAAATAGAATGAAGTTGTAAGGTCCTTATTTTCAATTTCTCTTAATGTAACACTCATATTGTTTGCCTTTATTTTCCTTTGTTTGACAAATGTACACAAAATCCAACCATTATTTTGTCCTTGAAGGACAATAGAAGGACAAAAGTTTAGAAAACAAGGGCAAATAAAAAGTAATCAAAAACAAAGAATGTAGGTTTTACAGTACTTTCAAGGCATAAAAAAACCACCAAAAAGGTGGTTTAGTGCCCAGAACAGGAATCGAACCTGCACATCCTTGCGAATACAAGATTTTGAGTCTAGCGCGTCTACCAATTCCGCCATCTGGGCCTTTTGTAAGGCGGTGCAATAATACATTATTCAGTTTAATCTTTCTACTATTCGAGACATATATTTTTTGCAATCAAAAAGTTTGCAACAAGTATTGATGGCATTCTACAAATCGCCTAATAAAGGCCTGAGAATAATATCTTCCACAACTGCTTGAGGCGATAATTGTAGCGTATTCCAAATGCTGTCTGCAATATCTTTAGCTTCCAATATTCTAGATGGGTCTATTTGACTTCCACTCCATGAATCACTCATGGTTGCACCTGGATTTACGGTTGTTACTTTAATGCCAAATGTTTTTAATTCATTACGCAAGTTTTTAGAAAAACCTTGTAAAGCATATTTACTTATACTGTATGAACCGCCATGTTCATAGGGTTGAAGACCTGCTACCGAACTGATATTGATAATATGCCCTTTATTATTTTTTATCATGGAAGGCACGATGCTACGTGTTAAATGATAAGCACTAAATAGATTTGTTTCCATTAATTTTTCCAATAATCCATCTGCTTCCAAATGAATTTCACCTGGGATAAAAACACCTGCATTGTTGATCAAAATATCAATATGCGGAAATGTTTCTACAACGAATTTTCCGAATGCAAGTACTTCTTCCTTTTTACTCAAGTCACAAATTTGGGAAATAATTTCTACATTAGAATTTATCTGTCGAAGCTCTGCAACCGCTGATTGTAGGTGCTCTGTGTTGCGTGCGCATATGGCAACATGTGCGCCTTCCGCAACCAGTTTTTTGGCAATGGCATTTCCAATTCCTCTTGAAGCGCCTGTAATTATTGCATACATATTTTTGCGTTTTTTTTAAAGTAAATATGAATTTACAAGTCATTCAATACGACCTGCAATTCGGATAGAATCATGGCAGTTGCGCCCCAAATAATAATCTCATCATTCAATGCATAGACAGGAGTTTTCATCTCCATATTTTTGATGTCTGATCTTTTTACTATTCTCTCTTCTCGAATGCGTTCATCATATAATAA
The DNA here is from genome assembly GCA_947476825.1 of Bacteroidota bacterium. Classification (GTDB taxonomy): domain Bacteria; phylum Bacteroidota; class Bacteroidia; order Chitinophagales; family Chitinophagaceae; genus OLB11. The sequence goes on from CANJRV010000059.1 coordinate 2,778, forward strand.
ACTAAATGGCACTTTAATTATTTCTTGTACTTCTCTTTCAGATGGTTTGAAGGCTAGCACTTTTTCTATAAATCCGATAGTTGGGGTAACCCAAAAATTACTTGGTGGAATATAAAGTGGGGTTAATTGCCCCAACACTTGAATTTCATGTCGGAGTATCCCAATCTCTTCTTCACATTCACGCAAAGCAGTGTGTTCTATATGTGCATCATTCGGATCTTTTTTGCCACCAGGGAAACTGATTTGTCCGCTATGTGTATTACCATCTTCAGTACGTCTTATTAAAATTGTATTTAATTCCTTATCGCCTTCAACTAAAAGTACCATCACACCACTTTGTCGAGCACTCGCTGGTATATCCATATTCCGTGCACGAGTAGGAGGAGCCATGCGCATTTGTGCAATAATTCCTGGTAAAGGTAATTGCAATCGTGCTTTTAATTTTTCAATTTGTTCTATCATCATTTGAGCTGCAATAGTACTACATTTTCTACATGATGTGTATGCGGAAACATATCTACAGCTTGTGATTTTAGCATGTCATAATGTGCTTGTAATAGACTTAAATCTCTCGCTTGCGTAGCCGGATTGCAACTCACATACACAATACGTGGTGCTTTTATTTCTAATAATTTTGTAATTAATTTTTCATGACATCCAGCGCGTGGCGGGTCTATGATCACAATATCTGGTTTGCCATGTTCTGTAAAAAATGCATCATCACAAATTTTAATTACATCTCCTGTATAAAAATGGGTATTCGATAAGTTGTTTCTTTCTGCATTGATACGAGCATCTTTGATGGCATCTTCTACAGTTTCAACACCAATGATTTTTTGTACATTTTTAGATAAAAAAATCCCAATACTTCCAGTACCACAATATAAATCATACAAAATTTCATTGCCTGTGCATCCTGCAAAATCTCTCACTACGCGATATAATTCTTCTGCTTGATACGTATTGGTTTGGAAAAAAGATTTTGGACTTATTTTGAAAATAAATTCCTCTAGTTTTTCTTCTATATAATTTTTACCACTGTAATTCACGACTTCCAAATCATAAATTGTATCATTCATTTTGGTATTGATGGTATAATTTAATGATGTGATTTCGGGAAATTTATTTTTGATGGCCAACATCATTTCTTGAATCTTTTCGTTTTCATTTTCGCCAAAAACAAGATTGATTAATATTTGTTGCATGGACGAAATACGAATAATTAAATTACGCAAAAGCCCTGTATGATTTTTGAAATCATGAAAACTAAGTTCGTGCGAATAGGCATATTCACGTACAAAGTTTTTGATAGCATTTGTGGGTTCTTGTTGCAAATAACAAGTATCAATATCAATTACTTTGTCAAATAATCGAGGTGCATGAAAGCCAAGTACATTCTGCTCGATAGACAAATCGGAATGTATTTCTTTTTGGGTTAAATATCTCTTTGTAGAAAAAGTAAACTCTAATTTATTTCTATAAAGTTGTGTACGTTCACTTCCTTTTATTGGTAAAAATTCACCCACTTGAATACGACCAATTCGAGTTAATTGATCTTTCACTTGTTGCTCTTTGTATTTTAATTGTAAGTCATACGGTAGCATTTGCCATTTACAACCACCACAAATGTCGAAGTGAGCGCAAAATGGCTCGACTCTATTTTCGGCATAGGTAGTAATTTTATTCGCAACACCTTGCGCCCAATCTTTTTTATTTTTCTGTAAAAAAACAGTTGCAACATCACCAGGTACAACGCCTTCTACAAAAATGACTTTATCATTGTGTCGACCTATGCATTTTCCTTCTGCTGCATAATTTTCAATCAGAATATTTTCGAGAATTATTTTTTTTCGTTTAGACATTGTAATAAATAGGCATCCAAAGTACTATGTAAATGAATAGGAAAATAATTTCAATACAGAAGAGTTTGCGAACGCATACATTTTATTGTATCACCACATTTTTACTGCCAATTTTTTGTCCTTCGTTTTTGATAATGACGAAGTAGTTGCCTGGTGCAAGCATCATTTTATTAAAGGATAATTTGTTCTTACTTTCTTTTAAATAATCATCAAATAAAATCCTAACCAATTTGCCACTGGCATCTATTAAGGAGATATTGACTTCACCAGCTTTTTCATTGTCAAATTCAATGGTAAATAAATCGCTAATAGGGTTGGGATAAATCATCCATTTATTATTCTGTGCTTGGATGTCTTTCGTTATTGTTGGAATTGGTGATTCAGCCGAAAAAATTTGTGCTATCCAAGTACCATAAGAGGCAAGGCGTGGTGGTGTATTTGCTCCATAAGCTGCAGCCATCCAAGCTTGTGGCAAGAGGCTATTGTATTTTCTGCAAATACCTGTATAGTCTCCCCATCGTTCGGGTTGAATAGCATAAGCTGGCGGATATAAAATATTAACGCAAGTATCACCTGTTTTTACGGTTTGCAAACTACTCCAAGTCATGGCATGATTAATACTGAAGACCCCATTTTGTGGCGTCATACTGGTATCCGATTGTAAGTATGCAATTACTGCTCCTTGATCTAATGTATCATAACCAAAAGATGCAATGGCAGGGTAGGCTAGGTCGGTTCCGATTTGCCCTTTAGCAGTTACGTGTGCTACATTAGAATCTAATAAAATACGGCCATAATGTATACCACACCAACCACTTCCAATATCGGCGCAAAAAGTAAAGTGCACTTGTCTGTTGAGGTAGAATGCATTTTCAGTCCAAGAACTTCCTGTGGAAAGCGAATCGATAAATCCAGTGCTTGGGTCTTTTTGAAATGCATCAGCGCAAACTTCATAATGAGGAATTGCATATTGCGAAGCAGTCAATGTTTTATTCGGCGAGTGTAATTTTCCATTTATTTCATAGAGGTAAACATAGGAGCCACTGTCGGGTTGCAGATGTACAAAAAACATTTTTTCTTTTAAACTATTTCCTTGACCTTCTGTTGCTGGATACAAGGTTACGCCTTGTGTTCCGTCTGATGAATATATTTGATTCCATAAGCCATATTGCAGCGAACCAGCAACATATCCACTGTCTAGATTAATCTGGTAAATATACGTGCCTTTGAAAGGATAACCTGCACCAGCATCACCAAACATATTGCCATTAATAAAAAGGTCATCATCATTAACACCAATCGTTGGATAATCGGTCCATGAGGAATCATTGAATGGATTGCCTGATAATTGATAAATATTCCAACCGTCCATTGGATTATTTGTTTTGGAAAAGCAAACCAATATTTTTGATTTGGTAGAAGAAAATCCATGTAACAGCGTCACAATAAAACGATCATGCTTATTGTCATAGATTACACGAGGATCAAATTTGGCTTGATTCAAAGTGGTGTTATTTACAAATGCATCCCAGGTTTGATTTTGTACAATTGTTGTTCCACTCGTATCATAATAACCGATGCCATTATTGATGCAATTTACAATTTGCCCTCCGTTAGAAACAGCGACACTATTGTCGGTTGGTGTCCAAGTAGCCAAAGGATTGCCTTGGAAATTTGTTCCAATTATTGGATTGATGGCTCTGGTTTTTTGTGCTTGGTTTTGTGTTGAAATGGAAGAAAGTGATTTTATTTTTTCTTTCATTTTCGCAGCCTTCAAACTTTTTATATGTAATGAATTTCCTTCCTGCTCTTCTTCTGCAAAGCTCTGCATGGAAATATCCCAGTGGGCTATTTTTATATTTTCAATGGTAGTAGAAGAGAAAAGTGGTGCTGAATACGGACCATGAAAAACTCCTGTTGGTATACTTGATTTGGATTGACTAAATAGAATAGTTGGAATAAGGAATAGAACTAAAAATATTTTCATTGTCGGCATAAAAAAAGTTTAGCCGAAGGTACTAAAATTTATTGTATACCTTGAATTCTGCTATTGCGTTCAAGACAATAAATTCTATCTTGATGTAGAATGACTAAAAAAATTGGTCGTTAGAAAATGATTTGTTGCGGTGGGTGCATTGCGGCAACGATTGAAGTGGAAATCCTTTTTTGCTTGCTCTGAAGCAAAAAAGATTGGAACGGAAAGCGTGTATGCCGCCCAAATTATTCTCCATTTATTTTTAGTAATGCTTTCGAAATAATCAATTGGCTGCGAATTACTTATTATTTGTTGCTCTCTGATTTTTTACCAAATAGAGGTACTTTGCTTTCATTACCAGCAAGTAAACGATTGATGTTCTTATGATGTGTCAATACAACCAAGATAGCGGTTGCCACTGCAAAAATTCGGTAGATAATTTCAGGCTCATGGAAAATAAAAAATATCAAAACTGGGAATGCGATACTTGCTGCAATGGAACTTAAGGATACATATCGTGTTAAAAATAACATGCCAGCAAATACCAACACCAAGTATCCTGCTACTTCTGGTTGAATAGCCAATATCATACCGAATAAAGTCGCAATTCCTTTACCGCCTTTAAAGTCTGCCCATATTGGAAAAATATGCCCAACTACAGCTGCAATCCCAAGCAGAACTTGAAAATTGGTCAGTGCAATATTATCCATTTGGTACCTTTCAATAAAATAAGCGAGATCAACAGCAATGAAGCCTTTTATCATATCGACGATGAAAACAAAGGTACCTGCTTTAGAACCCAATACCCTGAAAGTGTTGGTAGCACCAGCATTGCCACTACCATAATTACGGATATCAATATCGAAAAAGTATTTGCTCACCCAAACGGCAGTTGGGATGGAACCTATTAAGTATGCTAAAAGAATAAGTATGATTTCGTACATTCAATCGTATTATTTAAAAAAATGGTAGATTCAAGCTGACGAAGATAAGAGTTCATGACTGTATATCCAAACGGCAGAAATTATTTTTGAATATGCAATGCGATCCAATTCTTTTTTTGTTGCTGTGCAATTAGCGTAAATCCTAAAGAGGTAAAGCAATTTTGAATGGATAAAAAATCGGTATCTAAGATGCCACTCAATAATAAATCACCTTTTGGTTTTAGTATGGAATATAATTTGGGCAAGGTTTCGAGAAGGACATTCAAATTAATATTGGCTAAAATAATGTCATATGGATAGTCAATACTCTCTAATGGCTGAATGGAAATTTCAATATCTTCACAATGGTTGTTGCGACAATTTTCGATAGAATTTTCCACCGACCATTCATCATTGTCGATTCCTTTAACGATTGCAGCTCCTTTTAATTTACTAAAAATAGCCAGGACGCCGGTTCCACAACCGAAGTCTAAAACATCCTTATTGGAATATTCCAATTCATTCATCATGGTCATCATCATTTGTGTGGTTTCATGATGACCAGTGCCAAAGCTCATCTTCGGTGTAATAACAATATCATATTTACAATCTACAAAAGGTGGATGAAAATGGGCACGAACACCGACTTGCGAATTAATTTGAATCGGTTCAAAATTGGATTCCCAAACGGCATTCCAATTTTGATATGGAATTATTTCGCTGGTAAAAGGAAAAGATGCTACCCGATTTTTTATTTCTACTTCATCAAATTGCGATTCTGCAAAGAAAATATGTAATGCGGATTCTGTTTGTTCGGAACCATCCGTTGGTAAGTCACACAATAAAGCAGAAATAGTATCTGCATCATTTTGATTTTGAATAGGGAAAGATATTTTTATATAATTCATCGGGTAAAAATAAGCAATACTCTCGGTACTGTATTACTTTTGTCGCCAATGCTAAATCGCTATATTACATTTTATAAACCCGCTACACAATTTGTTGTGTTTTGTGGACTGGTTTCTTTTAGTATGTTATTGGGTGGATTCTTGCTTTCTTTTTTACAACAAAAATATACAGGCTATACCCAAGTAGAATTATCTGCACTCAAAGTAATTCCGGATGCAATTATTCTGAATTTAAAACTGCTCGAATATCTCGCCATCATCATCATCGTACTATTACCAGCATTGCTATTTGCGTATTTGGCATATCCCAAGCCAGCTAAATATTTGGGCATGAATTTGGGAATAAAACCTCATCATTGGTTATGGGCAATTTCTCTTTTGTTGGTAGCACTACCTTTTTCAAGCTTATTGGAAAAATGGAGTGATATTATTTTGCATTATTTCAAATTAAATGACCAAGAAGATTCATACACCGTATTGGCGAATGCATTTCTAAAAGCAGACAATGTCAAGGAGCTGTGGTTGAATATTTTAGGCATTAGTATGTTGCCAGCTATAGTAGAGGAAATATTTTTTCGAGGTTGTTTACAACAAATACTATTGAGTTGGATGCGCAAAACACCATTCATAGCAATGCTCATTACGGCTGTATTGTTTAGTTTGTTTCATGGGCAATTAAGTGGATTTATTCCACGACTTTTTTTAGGATTATTATTAGGCTTAAGTTTTTATTATACGGGTAGTATTTGGGTTTCTATTTTGCTTCATGCGCTTAATAATTTTGTCACTGTTTATTTGATGTACTTATTTCATACCCATGCTATCACATTAAATGTAAGCAATATGCCAGAGATGAATACTTGGTTTGGACTTGCTAGTGGTTTTGCTACATTGCTTTTGTTATTCTTTTTTTGGCAAGATCGAAAAAAGTATGTTTGTGTTGAAGTGGAAAGAGATCATCTAAATCAAACCATATTTTAAACGATGAATGAACATATAAATTGGGTTTGTGTTTACAAAACACCCCAAAAATTTGAAGCAGAAGTAATCAAAGGAAATCTAGAAAGTGCAGGTATACCTTGTATCTTACTGAACAAGCAAGACAGTTCCTATTTGGCATTCGGTTATGTAGAATTGCATGTTCCAGACAATTATCAAGCGCAAGCAGAAGCACTCATTCCATCAACCTAAACTCCTTATCATGGCATTAAATGTAAAAGTATTTTATACTCGTTTGGGAAGCGCAATCTTATTTAGTATCGTGATGATGGCTTGTGTATTATGGACAGAGTGGGCATTTATAGCATTGTTTTTATTGGTCACTTTTTTATGTTTAAAGGAATACACCTTTTTAGTAGAAAATATTTTACAAACTACTTTTTCTCGGAATGAAAAAATGAATTTTGTATTGGCTGGCGTTGCATCTTATCTTTTGGTTTGCTGTATTCCGATGGGAAATTGTAGCAATATAGTAGCCACATTTATGCAACAACATTTGTATTATTTTTTAGGAATCGCCTTAGGTTCAATCCTTTTATTTTTCGCCTTCAAAAAGAATAAAAATGCCATTTATTTGTGGACAGGTTTAGGATATATTTCATTGTCACTTGGCTTGCTGGTACAACTGCGTTATCAATCTTTATTATTGCCTCTGGCATTGATATTATGTATTTGGATGAATGATACCTTGGCGTATTTAACGGGTTCCTTTTTTGGAAAGACTCCTTTTTTTCCAACAATCTCTCCTAAAAAAACCATGGAAGGAACTATCGGCGGTGCTTTGTTTACTATGGTTTTTGCTTATATATGGGGAACCTACACCAATTTTTTTCCAGTCGGACAATGGATCGTATTAGGTCTCATTGCCTCTGTAGTTGGCACTGCGGGTGATCTTGTAGAATCTAAATTGAAACGATTGGCAAATGTAAAAGATTCGGGTTCAATCATGCCTGGTCATGGTGGTGCTTTAGATCGTTTTGATTCCTTGTTATTGTCAGCACCGTTTGCATTTTTATTCGCTCTTCTATGGATGAAATGTCTAGAAATACATGTATTGTAAACAGGCACATTTTGCAATTGTAAATTGTAATACAATACTAAAAATGTTCTGAAAATATGTTGGGCGGCAGACACGCTTTCCATTCCAATCTTTTTTGCTTCAGAGCAAGCAAAAAAGGATTTCCATTGCAATCGTTGCCGCAATAAAGCCAACATAAATAATCATTTTCGCATTAAATATGTAGATGAATCTTTTTGTAAATAGCAATGCAAAGAAATTGGACTTTATGAATCATCGCAACGGAGAAACATAATAGGTCGCCGTTTCAAGAGATGCACGATGGCTGTAACATGTATATATTACTAAGCGTAAAATCATTTTTTAAAAGAATATACTATTGCTCACTACTAAATAGTAATTAATAATATGTTAAAGTTGGTACTATGTAATGTATAGTACTATGTCAAAGACTATGTTTGCGTCCTAATCAAAAAATATGACTGCGATAAACACAGATAATATACAAAGTCAAATGAAAAAAGGCGTTCTCGAGTTTTGTATTTTGTCTATCATACAAAGGGGAGAAGCTTACCCAAGTGACATTGCCGTAGAATTAAAAGAATCCGGCATGCAAGTTTTGGAAGGGACACTTTATCCATTATTGACCAGATTAAAAAATGCAGGATACCTTGAATATAGATGGGTGGAAAGCACGACAGGACCACCTCGTAAATATTTTACCATGACCAAAACAGGGAAGCAATTTTATCTTTCGTTAGAAAGCACATGGAAAGAAATGGCGACCGCAGTACATAAAATTACAAAACGCTAAATCACAAAAAATACCATCATCATGGACAAAATACTTCAAATAAATTACCAGAATCGAACCCTACATATTGAAGAGTCGGCGTATCAAGCTTTTCAAACATATGAAAGTGAATTGCAAACTTTTTTCTTGAAAGAAGAGGAAGGGGCAGAAACTTTTGCTGACTTGCAAAATAGAATGGCAGAAATATTAGAACAGAAGAATGCGATGGGCACTATTATGATAAAAGATATACAAGAGCTTATTGCCACTATCGGAAGACCAACAGACTTTGATGAAAATTACAAAGCTGAAACAGCGCAAGAGAAAAAAGCACCTGTTGAAGAGAAGAAGAAATTATATAGAAATAAAAAGGATAAAGTAATTGCAGGTGTATGTAGTGGTATTTCAAATTATTTTGCCATTGATCCAATTGCAGTACGACTTATTTTTGTGTTGTTCTCTATTTGCAATATTGCAACCTTATTTGAATTTCCTATTGGTATAGCTGCCTATATTATTTTGTGGGTCTTGTTGCAACCGCGACTATTAGAAATAAATGTAACACAAAAATTATTTCGAAATCCAAAGGATAAAGTTCTAGGTGGTGTGTGCAGCGGTTTGGCACATTTCTTTAATACAGAAACTTGGTTTGTCCGTTTACTATTTGCCGCTCCTTTTATTATTGAAGCACTTACAAATCACAACAACATATTCGTACATCATAATTTTATCAGCACTTCTTTCTATTCATTTACATTTATTTGTTACGCTACGCTTTGGTTCATCGTTCCGCTTGCAAAATCGTCTACAGATTATATGTTATTGAAAAGAGAACCAATCAATATATCGACCATTCAGAACTCTACGGCAATGTCGAAAGTATTGCAAACAAGTAAATCTGGAATGAATGCTTTTTTGAAAGTGGTTGCTTATATCATTTTAGCGATAATCATTGTAGTGGCAGTTCCAACATTATTTGGGGTCCTTACAGCATGCTTTTTTTCTTACAATGTATTGGATATTATTTTGTTTTCAACCTTCAACAAAGTGCTTGGTATTATTTCAATTTGTACATTCATAGGTTTACCGGTTTTGGGATTAATCATTTGGGGAATACGAAAAATTGGTGGATATAAATCACCACATAAAGGTTTGAGAATTGCGTTTAGTACGGCTTGGGTATTGGGTTTTATCTCTATTTTTATATTGGGTTTTAATTTGATGAAGGAAATGAATACCTATGCGAATGTAGTAGAGAGAATGCCAATAAACATAACCTCCGATACCTTGTTTATTCAATCCTTGAATCCAAATGTGGAGATTAACGAAAATGTTGTTTTTAATTGGAATCCTATGAATCATCTAATGGAAAGGAAAGAAAAGACAAATGAAATACATGCAGTGCATTTGAATTATGAACAAAGTGAAGACAGCAATTTTGTGGTGAAGATTTAGAAATCGGCTTTTGCAAATGATAAGATGAACGCCAATCAACTTGCTACATCATTAGGATATGAAATAAGGCTTGATGGCAATCAATTGAAATTGGCTTCTGCAGTATCTGTTCCAAATAACATACCTTATCACTTTCAGCATGTAAAAGTTACTGTGTTTGTTCCTAGAAATAAAACTTTGGTGATAGCAAAAAATTTGAAGAAAGAATTAAATACCAGTATCCATATTGACAAGCATAATTTTAATATAAATGTGGATGAGGATGAGAAGGATGAAATTTATTTTTCGAATACATCAAGCAATTCTCAAAACAATAGAAAAATGGAACAAAAAGATGAAATAGAATCTGCGACAGAGGCTTTGAAAGAAGTGAAAAAAAGTAGTGAAGAAGATATAAAAGAAGCAGAAAAAAATCTTGCCGAAACAAAGCGAAATGCAGCATTAGAATTGAAAAATGCGACTGAAGATTTGCAAAAAGTATTGAAAGATACCAACAAATAATTTTGAATTGAAAATAATTACGTCACCACTAAAGACTACATCATGGAAAGCTATTTAGATTTTGTTATCCAGCTTATTATCCTAATTATTTCAACAGCAATGAAATCAATTTATTAAAAAGTATATCATTTTTAAACTATAACTATAATCGAGGTAGTTGCTGATCCTTTTCAGATAATATCATTTTGTCTTCCGGGATTTTCCAATCAATTTGTAGGGAAGGATCATTAAAATAAATTCCACCTTCTGATGCTTTATTATAATAGTTATCACATTTATACACAAAAATGGTATCATCTTCTAAAACAGAATAACCATGAGCAAAGCCACGCGGCACGAAGAGTTGTAAATTATTTTCATCATTTAACTCAATGGCAAAATGTTGCAAATAAGTTGGCGAATCTGCTCGATAGTCAACTACAACATCCAACACTTTCCCTTGTAAAACACGAACTAATTTTGCTTGTGCAAATTCTCCATGTTGAAAATGCAAACCTCTAATTATACCATAATTTGATTTCGCTTGGTTATCTTGAACAAAGTCAATATCCATTCCACTTAATTTCTGAAAGGTTGCTCGATTAAAACTCTCAAAAAAATAGCCTCTTTCATCGGCATAAATAGTAGGCTTTAGTATTAAGCAGTCAAGAAGCGGGGTTTTCAATATTTCCATAGGACTACAAAGAAAAAGGATTTAAATTAATTTCATGAGTTCAGACAAGCAATTTATTTCGAAAGTTGGTTTTTGTTCATGTGGAATATTTTTTGGATTAAAATAGACCTGATCCATACCTACTCTTTGAGCACCTAATATATCTATATCCAACGCGTCACCTATCATTAAACTATTGGTAGCTTTAGCACCTGTTTTCGCCAAGGCATATTCAAATATTTCTTTTTGCGGCTTCATACTCAATGCCATTTCGGAGGTTATCATTTGATCAAAATAAATAGATAAATCTGCATTTTTTAGCTTTTGATGTTGAGTTAATTCAAAGCCGTTGGTAATCATATGCAGCTCATAATTTTTTTCGGTACAATATTGCAATAGGTCCTTTGCAAAAGGAAATACAATTTTCTGTTCAGGTAATATTTCTAAATAGCGTTCGCTCATTTCTTTAGCGAGAACTTCATCAAATATTTTATAATGGACAAGGGTTTGCCACATTCTTTTCCATCGTAAATCTTCTCTACTTAAAAATCCTTTTCGAAATCGATCCCAAAGTTTATCATTAATTTCATGATAGATTACTTGGAAATCTGCAAAGGAATTGATGCCTTTCTCTCCTAGTTTTTTTTCGGAATAAAGTACTTCTAGGGTTGCTATAGAATTTTTTTCAAAATCCCAAAGTGTATGATCAAGGTCGAAAAATAGAAATTGATATTTAGTAGACATATTCTTTATATAAATACGAAAATAAGGTTTGAAAAAGCATTTTGCCAAACAATTCCTTCGGGTCAAAAATAGAATAAATGTATCCATGTAATAAACAAATAATTGTAAAATCATTTTTCATTTTCAATTCTCACCAGAATAAAGTGGGAATGTGTTAAATAAACTATTGCAACACCTTTTATTCTTCTATATTTGCGATTCAAAATTTTTAATGTGGGCTCACATTCTAATCTTAATAAAGCCACTGCAGCTGGCTTACTGATTGCTTTAGGAATTATTTATGGAGATATTGGTACTTCACCTTTGTACGTATTTAATGAAATAATTAAGGACAAACCTATTACTGAAATGCTCATTTTTGGGGGCTTGTCTTGCATCATTTGGACTTTAACTTTGCAAACCACTATTAAGTATGTATTGCTTACTTTGAAAGCTGATAATAAGGGGGAAGGAGGAATTTTTTCTTTATACGCCTTAGTTCGCCGACAGAAAAAATGGTTAGTAGTTCCAGCAATGATAGGAGGAGCTGCTTTGCTTGCAGATGGGATGATAACACCACCTATTTCTGTAACTTCTGCCATTGAAGGTCTTCGTCAATTACCATTATTACATGAAATACAAGAACATACTATTATCGTAATTGTGATTAGTATCATTTCTCTTTTGTTTTTCATGCAGCAATTTGGAACAGCTTCTATCGGCAAACTTTTTGGTCCGATTATGTTTCTTTGGTTTCTGATGTTAGCTATTTTAGGTATGCTACATATTGGAGACGATATAGCTATTTTCAAGGCATTTAATCCAGTGTATGCATTTAAATTATTGGTATTTTATCCAAAAGGATTTTGGTTATTGGGTGCAGTCTTTTTATGTACTACAGGAGCTGAAGCATTGTATAGCGATTTGGGGCATTGTGGTCGAGGTAATATTCGTTATAGTTGGATATTCGTCAAGATAGCTTTGATTATTCAATACCTTGGACAAGGTGCTTGGTTATTGGCTAAGCACAACGGGCAAACTATATCCAAAGCCATGATTGATGATGGATTTAATCCATTTTATGGTGTGATGCCGCAGCAATTCAAAATAATTGGAATTTGTATTGCTACCATTGCAGCCATTATTGCAAGTCAAGCCTTAATTAGTGGTTCTTTTACATTAATTAGTGAAAGTATGCGTTTGAATTTATGGCCAAAAATGAAAATTAATTATCCAAGTAACGCGAGAGGTCAACTGTTTATTCCTGGTATTAATTTGTTACTCTTTGTCGGTTGTATCAGTATTACTTTATACTTCCGTTCGTCATCCAATATGGCAGCAGCCTATGGTTTAGCCATTACCTTATGCATGTTAGCAACATCTATTTTGTTTGCCAATTTTTTAATCTCTCGTCGGGTAAAACCTTATTTTATTTATTTATATTTAATTGTATATATCGGATTGGAATTATGTTTTTTAATCGCCAATTTAGAAAAATTTCCGATGGGTGGTTATGTTACTTTGCTAGTCGGCGGAGGATTATTTGCCATCATGTTTGTATGGTTTAAATCTAGAAAAATAAAAAATAGATATGTTGAATTTGTAAAGATGGAAGATTATATTCATCAACTGCAAGACTTGAGCAGTGATTCTAGCATTCCTAAATATGCCACCCATTTAGTCTATCTAACAAGTGCAAATAATCCAAAAGAAATTGAACATAAAGTATTGTATTCCATTTTAAATAAGAAGCCTAAACGCGCAGATATTTATTGGTTTATTCATGTGGATGTAGTGGACGAACCGTATAAAACGGATTATGTGGTAGAAACTATTATTCCGAATGAAATTATTCGTATCGAATTTCGATTAGGATTCCGTGTGGAACAACGAATTAATTTAATGTTTAGAAAAGTAATTGAAGACATGGTTAGAAATAAAGAAGTGAATATAACAAGCCGATATGTTTCCTTGCAAAAAAATAAGATTGCTGGTGATTGGCAGTTTATTGTGATGGAAAAATTCTTATCCCACGATAATGATTTGCCATTATTTGAAAGGCTAATTATGCGCTTTTATTTCTTATTGAAGAAATTCAGTTTGAGCGAGGAGAAAGGATTTGGATTAGATTCTTCTTATGTCACAGTAGAGAAGTATCCATTGGTAGTGGCACCTGTAAGTAATTTGAATTTAAGGCGAGTGGATACCTTTTAGCATTTTAAATAAAATGCCTGCATTAATAATCGCATTTCTTTCGTGTATAAATTATTTTCTTTGACAATCAATTCAGTGAGTTGAACTTCTATATTGTTGGAAGAAAATATACCAACAAAAAACTTGGCGTCATGCCTAGAGGTATGCTTTATGTGTAGATACTTATTGGGGTAAAATAGATAGGTCGATGCTATTTTTTCCAATTCCATTTTTCGATACATCGGCAATAAGATGGAAAAGCTACCTTGTTCAGACAAATTATTTTTGATACAACCTATTAATTCTTCCAATGTTAATTCATCGGAATGCCATGCAGTATTTTTTTTTGAATCCTTGCTTTGCAATTGTTTTTCATGAAATGGAGGATTCACAATAATGAAGTCATATTTTTTGCCTAATGCACTTGTTTTTATATCACCATGAAGTACAGTTATTCGTTTCGAAAATGGAGACTGCATGCAGTTGTTAGAAGCTTGAGTAAATGCTTGCTCATCAATTTCAATGGCGTCAATTATTAAATTTGGAAATCTTTGTGCTAACATGAAGGAGAGTAATCCTGTACCCGTGCCAATATCCAATAAAGAAATTGCAGTTTCAGGAATAGTAGTCCAAGCCCCCTGTATGCAGGCAGTTTCACTCACTTTCATTTTACATTTATCCTGATGAACTGTAAATTGTTTACATTGAAAAAATGTATTCATAAGAAGTTAAATGGGTCAATTTGTTAGGTGGGCATTATTTTTTGCATAAAAAAATCCACTGCCTTCGCAATGGATTTTTTTAGAAATTTCTGTTTCAATTACATTTTCCATTTTTTATCTGCAAAGCGTTCGCTTACAATTAAGTCTTTGCTACCTGGCGTATGAACATAAAATCCTTCACCAGATTTTACACCTAAAAAGCCAGCTTGAACCATATTGGCAAGTAAGGTTGCAGGAGCATATTTTTGATTGCCAAATCCCATGTGCAATACATTCATGATGCTATAGCAAGTATCTAAACCAATAAAGTCTGCAAGTTGCAAAGGTCCCATTGGATGGGCCATACCAAGTTTCATGATGGTGTCAATTTCTTCAACACCAGCTACGCCTTCTTGTAAAGAAAGGATAGCTTCATTAATCATTGGCATTAAAATTCGATTAGAAATAAAACCTGGATAATCATTCACTACACAAGGTACTTTTCCGATGGATAGTGTTAAATCGATAATGGTATTTGTTGTTGCACGATCGGTTCCATATCCATTTATTATTTCCACCAATTTCATTACTGGTACCGGATTCATAAAGTGCATGCCAATTACTTTATCCATACGTTTGGTATTAGAAGCGATTCGAGTTATCGAAATAGAAGAGGTGTTGGTTGCTAGAATACATTTTTCAGGAGCTACCGCATCTATTTCTTTGAATATTTTTATTTTTAAATCAATATTTTCGGTGGCTGCCTCTACAACTAAATCTGCATCTTTCAATGCTGCTGCCATATCCGTAAAGGTTTTGATGCGAGCCAATGAAGATAATTTTTCATCTTCATTTAATGTGCCTTTAGACACTTGACGATCCATATTTTTAGCAATAGTGGCAATAGCGCGGTTCATGGCGTCTTGTGAAACGTCCATCATATTTACGTTATAGCCATTTTGAGAAAATACGTGGCATATGCCATTTCCCATTGTACCTGCACCAATCACCGCAATATTTTTGATATGTAGGCTGTGTGAATTCATATTTACTTCTGTCAAAGTTGGTTCTAATGTTTCTGTATTCATATTTAGTTTGTTTTCTTGATTTTAGGGCACGAAGTTAATATCAAATTAAGTGAAAAGTGTCGCAGAACTTGAAAAATATAAAAAGCCACCCAATTTGCCGGGTGGCTTTTTGTAGTTTTTAAATTCAACAATTCTATATTGTTATTTTTCTTCAACTATTTCTGCGTCTTCCACATTAGAAGTATGATCTGCGTTTGCATCATTTGCGCCTGCGTTTGCATTGTCTTGTGGTTGATTATTCATAGCTTTTGCTAACTCTTCGCTAGCAGCATGCCAAGCTTGATTTAGCTCTTCCAAGCAAGTATCAATAGTAGCAACATCTTTACTTAGATGCGCTGCTTTTAATTTTACCAAGGCGTCTTCAATCACTTTCTTCTTATCCTCTGGAATTTTATCGCCATAATCTTTCAATTGCTTTTCGGTATTGAAAATCAAGCTATCGGCCATATTTATTTTCTCCACTTCATCGCGTAATTTCTTGTCCGATTCTTCATTTAATTTGGCGTCGTTTTTCATTTTCTCAATATCATCTTTGCTTAAACCGCTACCAGCTTCAATACGAATGTTTTGTTGTTTACCAGTGCCTTTATCTTTCGCGCTAACTTGCAATATACCGTTAGCATCAATATCAAAGATAACTTCGATTTGCGGAATGCCACGAGCAGCTGGTGGAATGCCGTCTAAAATAAAGCGACCTAAATTTTTATTGTCTTTTGCCATTGGTCGTTCGCCTTGCAACACATTAATTTCAACACTAGGTTGATTTTCAGCAGCTGTTGAAAATATTTCAGATTTTTTAGAAGGTATAGTAGTATTGCTTTCTATTAATTTGGTGAATACCCCACCAAGTGTTTCGATACCCAATGACAAAGGAGTTACGTCCAAAAGTAATACATCTTTTACTTCACCTGTCAATACACCACCTTGAATAGATGCACCAATTGCTACTACTTCGTCAGGATTTACACTTCTGTTCGGTTTTTTGCCGAAGAATTTTTCAACTACTTCTTGTATTTTAGGTATACGAGTACTACCACCAACCAAGATTACTTCATCCAAATCTTTTGCTTCTATGCCAGCATCTTTCAATGCTTTACGGCATGGTTCTAATGTACGTTCTACTAATTTGTCCACTAATTGTTCGAATTTAGCACGAGTTAATTTTTTTACCAAGTGTTTTGGTACATTA
Organism: Bacteroidota bacterium; assembly: GCA_947476825.1. Taxonomy (GTDB): domain Bacteria; phylum Bacteroidota; class Bacteroidia; order Chitinophagales; family Chitinophagaceae; genus OLB11. The sequence continues at coordinate 19,758 of CANJRV010000059.1, forward strand.
TCAATTGCAGTAATATACGGCAAATTGATTTCTGTTTCCGTAGAAGAGGATAATTCTACTTTAGCTTTTTCAGCAGCTTCTTTTAATCGTTGCCAAGACATAGGGTCTTTGCGCAAGTCTACATTTTCTTCAGCTTTAAAATCATCAGCCAACCAATCCATGATACATTTATCAAAATCATCACCACCAAGATGGGTATCTCCATTTGTTGATTTTACTTCAAATACACCATCACCCAATTCAAGAACAGATACATCAAAAGTACCACCGCCTAGATCAAAAACAACTATTTTAGAGTCATGATTTTTTTTATCAAGCCCATATGCTAAAGCAGCAGCAGTAGGCTCATTAATAATACGTCTAACCAATAAGCCGGCAATTTCACCTGCTTCTTTAGTGGCTTGTCTTTGGGCATCATTAAAGTAAGCTGGAACTGTTATCACAGCTTCTGTTACTTCTTGACCCAAAAAGTCTTCAGCGGTTTTTTTCATTTTTTGCAAAATCATTGCAGAAATTTCTTGTGGTGTATATAATCGACCATCGATATCAACTCGAGGTGTATTATTATCCCCTTTTACAATTTTGTAAGTGCTTTGGCTTAATTCTTCCGTAACTTCATCGAAGCGACGTCCCATAAAGCGTTTAATACTCATTATGGTATTCGTCGGATTGGTAATTGCCTGACGTTTTGCAGGGTCTCCAATTTTACGTTCTCCATTTTTTAAAAAACCAACTACCGAAGGAGTGGTTCTTTTTCCTTCATCATTAGCAATTACTACAGGTTCATTTCCTTCCATAACACTAACGCATGAGTTCGTAGTTCCTAAATCGATTCCTATTATTTTTCCCATTTTATTTATTAATTTGAATTGCTATCCTCAATCTTTATGCCACAGCAATTTCTTTTCCTGTTTTGGGTAAGTCTGTCAGACTTCTAGCATTTTTGACATAAAATCGTGACTGAATTGCCTTCCATACAGTAAGTAATATTTATTCATTGGAATTCATCATAATGAAAATGACCATTGTGCAACTTATGCATAAAAATAAGTTAGAAGTTGAAGTTTAGGCATCTAGGTGAAAGTCAGGCAAGCATGGAAAAATTTGAATTGAGAACTGCAGATAAGTAAGAAGGTCATTTTTTAAGTGAATAATTGAAGTTGCTATTTATTGAAAACGAAGGGAATTCAAGCAATCATTTTTCACTGGATTTAGGTCAATTATCATATTTTTTTAAAACTAATTTATTGGAATGCCTCCCTATTTTACCACGGATCGGTTTTTGTTTTTTATGTTTAATTTCAAAAAAATAATGCACGATCAATTGCTTGAGAGAAAGAGTATTGTTGTGTTTAAATGGATTATTTTGTGTGACAATTATGATTCTGTCGAAGTCTGCCACAACGTAAGCTGGTTATGTAGCTACTAGTTTACTTTGTATTCTAAACTAAGAATATGAACATACTAGATTTCAGTACACTCTACACTGACAATGAAAGTTGTATAACCCATTTCCGAAAAGAAAGAG
>CANJRV010000060.1 GCA_947476825.1 Bacteroidota bacterium
ACCAATTTTTTGACTGGACCTAAAACTGTTATCGGAAATGCCAATGTGTATTATACCACGAATCAAATTTTAATGCGTCAATTGAATGATGTATACTAATTTTCCATTTTTTAAAATATAAAAAACAATAAGTATGAAAAAAATTTTATTATCCCTTTGTGTGCTAGCCATGACTTACGCAGCGCACGCTCAAATTCCTTATTCCTTAGTTGGCACTAGCTATATGCAAGATTTCGATGCTATTGGTAGTGGACTTCCTATTGGTTGGCGAGTAGATTCTTTAACCAATAAAAATATCGGTTTAGGCAATAACGCACAAAATAGATTTTCTGCAACAGCAGTCACTTGGACTTCTTCTAGTCGCGGTTTTAAAAATGTTGCATCAGCAGATGGGCTTATTGCCACAAGTACTACAACTGATCAAGGAAATAGTACTGACCGTGCATTAGGTTGCCGTCAAGTAGGTGTTTCAGGATGGGATAAAAAAGATAGCCTTGTTGCAATGGATTTTAATATTGCAAGTACAACGGGCTTAACTTCTTTTAATTTGCAATTCAAATTTATGTCTGTGCACACTGGTGCTAAACGTTATAATAATTGGATAGTACAATATGGCATAGGTGCTAATCCTACTGCATTCACTACAGTTGCCACTACACCAGTTACTATCACAGCAGACAGTAATTTTACAAACACAACTGTAAATGTAAATTTCGGTAGTGCATTAAATAATATTTCTCAACCAGTTTGGATCCGTGTTTTACCGAATGATACAACACAAGGTTCAGGCACTCGTCCATTGGTTGCGTTGGATGATTTTAATTTGACATGGACTGGATCTGGTGCTGGTAATCCAAAACCATTAATCGCTAGTTTGTCACCTGCTGATAATAGCACCAATGTGGCATTGGGGTCTAATTTGGTGATTAATTTTGACAAAAATATTACAGTAGGAAGTGGTTCTATCAATATACATAATATCACAGATTTAACTACGCAAGTCATTACTTTACCATCCGCGTCTGTAACGACTTCTGGTATGGCTGCAACAATTACAGGCGTTACTTTGGTAAATGCAAAATCCTATTCTGTTGATTTCGATTCCACTGCATTTATGGCTGGAACTAATAATTCTTATGGCATTTACGATGCTACTACTTGGAACTTTACAACTACATCTGGTATTATCCCACCAGCTACCACTTTGAACGAAAGTTTTGTTGGATGTAATGCACCATTACTTGGATCATTTACAGAGAGCTCTGTGATCGGTACACAAACTTGGAGATGTTCTAATTTTGGTCATAGTGATACAGATGCAGTGTATATGAATGGCTTTGCTTCAGGTGCTTCTAATGACAATGAAGATTGGTTGATTTCACCACCATTAAATATGTCAGGAATGACTCAGCCGATGTTGAATTACTGGACAAAAAAACGCTTTATAGGTACGGATACAAAACAATTGTATATCTCTAATGACTATATCAATGATGTAACTAGTGCTACGTGGACTTTGTTGCAAGATGTATCTACCGTATTATTGGATACAAATATTTGGTATAATGCTACCAATATTAATTTAACAGCCTATAAAGCATTTCCTTTTACACTTGCTTATAAATATGTTTCAGCAGCAAGTGGAAGTTCAGACGAATGGACTATTGATGATGTGATGATAATTGATGGTGCCGCAAGTACAAAGAATATGGATGCTTCTAACCTAAACTTGCATGTTTACGGAACAGCAGTAGACGGAAATTTATTGTTAGGTATTGAAAGCAAATCAGCAAACAATTTCCATATTGCCATTATAGACTTGTTAGGTAACAAAATCATGGAAACAAACACTACTGTACAAACTGGAAAAAATAAAGTGCGAGTACAAATGCCTTCTGTAAGTAATGGTATTTATTTCGTGCAAGTTTGGAATGCAGAGAGTAAAGGCGTTCTAAAATTTAATAAGCAATAAAGTTTACAAATATTCGTTTTAAAAAAACCGTTCCTTTGAGCGGTTTTTTTTATATTTAGATTTTTAATTCGTGGTCAAAAAGTATTTTAATTGGAAAACATTCCTCGTTGTAGTAGCTGCTATCATAGCTGTGACTTCTCTATATTATGCGAATCACCTCACCAAAAAATTAGCTATTGAAGAAAGAAAAAAAGTAAATCTAATTGGTTTAGCTTTAGAATCCATTGTGCTCTCAAACGGGGATGTAGTCAATACAGTAGCCGCTACAGTCATCAGCGGAAATACCACGATTCCATTGCTCATTTCTGATAAAAATGGAAAAATAGAAGAATATATCAATGTAGATACGACGCTTTCAAAAGAAGAATTTGCAGACGAAATTGAATCCATAAAAAATATTCATACACCTATTCAATATTCCATTGGTTCTAATCAAATCAAATATATTTATTTCGGGGAGTCTGACTTATTGCGCCAATTGCGCTATTTCCCTTATGTCTTACTATTTATTTTACTCCTTTTTGTAGTCATTGTTATTTCCTACATTTCCTCTACAGGTAGGTATGTGCAAGATAGGGTATGGGTAGGGATGAGTAAGGAAACGGCACATCAATTGGGTACACCATTAACCTCCTTAGTGGCGTGGATAGAGTATTTGAAAGGAACAGAGATTGAAAAGAAATCTTTGGAGGAAATGGAAAAAGATGTGAATCGATTGCAACTAATTGCGGATAGATTCTCTAAAATTGGGAGTGTACCAAAATTGGAAGAAGAAGATTTATTGTTGCGTTTACAAAATAATATGAACTACATGCAGAAGCGAGCCTCAAAGCATGTACAATTTGAATTGAAAAGTAATAAGCAAGATATTATCGCTGTCATCAGTGGACCATTGTTTGATTGGGTGATAGAAAATTTAATTCGAAATGCGTTGGATGCCATGGACGGTAAGGGCAAAATAATGATCTGTGTGGAAGATCAGATTACCCAAACCATTATCGATGTTACTGATACAGGTAAAGGCATTGCACAAAAAAATATTGCTAAAGTGTTCAAACCAGGATTCTCAACCAAAAAACGAGGATGGGGATTGGGACTTTCTTTAGCAAAACGGATAGTTTCTGAATATCACTACGGAGATATCTTCGTCAAAAAATCTGAATTAGGAAAGGGAACAACTTTTAGAATTATATTGAAGAGGTGAGGAGTAGATAGTAGTGAGTAGTTAGTAGTGAGTAGTGTTGAGAAGTTTGGATTTGAAAATTTGGGGACTTGAAAATTTAAAAATTGAAATTTCGGAATCTGCCTTTGGAATTTGGGATTTGAATTTTTGGATTTGGAATTTGGGATTAGATTTTTGGAATTTTCTGCTAATTAATTCATTATCTATTTTCAATGTTGTACTTTCGCCCACCAAAATAAAAAAGAAGAAATCATGTCGAATGTATCGCAAGAAAATATTGGATTGAATCATGAAAAAATAACCATTTTTCTTTCTAAGGATGACTACATGCCAGCCGTAGAAAAAGCATTGAAACAATATGCTAAGAATGCCACTATACCTGGATTTAGAAAAGGCATGGTGCCACTAGGCATGGTCAAAAAAATGTATGGACATTCTATATATTCTGATGAAGTTTTACGTCAGGCAGGTACCATATTGGAAAATTATTTGCAAGAAACGAAGGCGGAAATCTTTGGTCGACCAATACAAACGACAACACAAAAGCAATATCGTTTTGATATGAATAACCCAGAGGAATTTGAGTTTGAGTTTGAAATTGGAACCAAACCAAATTTTGATATTCCTTTATTTACCAACAATGAAACCATTGATAATTATAAAATAAAGGTTTCAGAAGCCATGTTGCAAGAGGAAATGGAGAAGTTGCAATACAAATCTGGAAACATGACGGACCCTGAATTTGTTTCTGGAGAAGATAATGTCTTGAATGTAGTTTTTGAAGAAATAGACGAACAGGGCACTGTAGTTGAAAATGGGATTAAAAAGGATAATTCATTATTGGTAAAATATTTTACGCCTGCAATGCAATCGCAATTAATGGGTAAAAAAAATAAGGACAGCATTGAATTTTCTCTTCGCGACACTTTTGATGAAAAATTATTACCAGCTATAATGAAAGATTTAGATTTATCTCCAACGGACGATAGTGCTAAAGATAAGCGTTTCAGCATGTTAATAGTGAAGGTTGGTTTAGTTGAGAAAATGGAAATTGGACCTGAGATGTTTGAAAAAATTTATCCAAATCGTGGCATAGAAACAACAGAAGAATTCCGTAATGTATTGGAAAATGAAATTCAACATTATTGGAACAGTGAATCTAGAACAAGATTGCATAACGAATTATTTGAAAAATTGGTTCACGAAACACCAATTCAATTGCCTATGCAATTCCTAAAAAGATTCATGAGTGTGGGTGGTGAAAAATATGCATCACCAGAAGAAGTTGAGGCGGAGTATGATGGGTTTGAACACCAATTGCGCTGGCAATTAGTATCCGATAAAATTATCCATGATAATCAACTTGCTGTTACAAATGAAGAAATGGAGCAAGCAACGAGAATGCAGATTATGAGCTACTTTGGGCAGTATGGCGGAGCATCTTTAGATATGAACGCTGAATGGACAGATAAATTGGTCAGTAAGCAACTAGCCGATAAAAAATTCTCTGGTGATGTGTACAATAAAATCATCACCGATAAATTGTTTTATCAAATAGAACAACAAATTAATTTATTGGAGAAAGAAATTACTTTAGAAGAGTTTACGCAATTGCCAAGTTCACATCACCATCATCATACTCACTAATGTGGGGTGTGAAGTAATGTAGAATAATTTTGCTGACTAATTGTTTGACTAAAGCATTAATCCGTTTTATGGCTTGATGTCAATAAAGAATATATTGCACTGTCTTTAAATTTTCCCTCAAAGAAATAATTTTCTTTGAAATGGCCTTCTTTTATAAATCTATAGCGTTCAAGCAAACGGATAGATGCATTATTTTCTGGATTTACATTGGCTTCTATCGAATGAACTTTCATCACATCAAATGCATAACCAATGGCTAATAACATTGCTTCATGCATGATCCCTTGTCCTTGAAAATCGGGATGTAATAAATAACCAATTTCAGTTCGATAATGTTCTTTCTCTATGCGCCAAAAGCCAATAGTACCAATGAGTCTAGGACTATTTTGTAAAGAAATACCCCAAGTGATGCCGCCTTGATTCGCGATGTTTTCAGTAATAACCGCAATTAATTTTTCCGCATCTAATGGGTTTTGTGCAATGGGTCGATCAATGTATTGCATAAGGTCTTTGTTAGAGCGGAGTACAAACAAATCCTCTATATCCGCATTCGTCATTTCGCGCAATACAACTCGAGCAGACTGCAAATTAGGAAATGGGGTAAAATTTAATTCCAGCATGTTGTTCTTTTTATGCTACAAATGGTGTAGACTTAATAACCTCTGCTATCTATTCCTTCGATGTAATTCATGAATGCTTTATTGACAACCATATTACCACCAGGTGTTGGATAATCGCCACTGAAATACCAATCGCCAGTATTGTGAGGACATGCTTCATGTAAGTTTTCTATACTTTGATAAATTACTTCAATTTCAGCATTCACGCCTTCAGCTCGTAACATCTGCGCTATCTTAGCACTAATTTGCTCAACAGAAAATTGCTTGTATATTTTTTTGACAAAATTCTTAGAAGACAATTGGTTTGATTTTGCGGCTTGGTAACATTCGGCATACACATCCAATAGGAGTTGCTTTTGTGCCGACTCTTTTAATAGTTCTACAGTAGCTTGAAATGCAATGAAATCGCCCATTTTGCTCATGTCAATGCCATAACAATCTGGGAAACGAATTTGTGGAGCACTAGAAACAATCACAATTTTTTTAGGCCCTAATCTATCTAACATACGAATGATGCTTTCGCGCAATGTGGTGCCACGTACGATGGAATCATCTATAATCACCAAGCTATCAATACCACTTCTTATGGTTCCATAAGTAATGTCGTACACATGTTGCACCATTTCATTTCGGGCACTTTCTTCTGTAATGAAAGTACGCATCTTTACATCTTTGATGGCAATTTTTTCAATACGAACGCGACGCTCTATCATCTCGCGTAATTTCTCTTCATCGAAAGATTTATCCCAAGATTGTATTTTTTTTATTTTAATTTCATTCAGATAAGCCTCGGCACCTTTTATTAATCCATAAAATGCAGTTTCAGCTGTATTGGGAATAAATGAAAATATGGTATCCTTTAAATCGTGGTGAATGGACTGCAATACTTTTTCAGAAAGTAATCGACCCAATTGTTTCCGCTCCTTATAAATATCCTCATCACTGCCTCTGGAAAAATAGATTCTTTCAAAACTACAGGCTTTCTTTTCGGCACTGTCCAATATTTTTTCAATACTATAATCGCCATTGCTCTTTACAATCAATGCATGTCCTGGAGGAAGCTCGATGACATTTTCACTGCTCGTTTTAAAGGCAGTCATCAAAGGTGGGCGTTCAGAAGCAGCAGCAATAAATTCATGGTCAATATAATAATAGGCTGGTCGGATACCATGCTTATCGCGCATCACAAAACTATCTCCATTACCGCAAAGCCCTTCTGCCACAAAGCCTCCGTCGAATAACTTCGTTGCGTTACTCAATACTTCTTGCCAATTGATATCGCCATTTTTCTTCTCTTCTTCTTCACATAAAAAATGATGAATAACTTCCATCATGGCTGCCAAATCACTATCTAATTTCAGTTCTGCCATTTCATCTCTATGTATAAAATGAAATAGATCTTTGGTATTGACTAAATTAAAATTGCCTGCAAGGCATAAATTTCTAGTTGGATTAATGTCCGATTTAATAAAAGGGTGACAATATTCAATATTATTTCTGCCTTGTGTACCATAACGAAGATGACCCATCATTAGTTCACCCATATAACTTAAATAGCCTTTCAGCAATTCAGGATGTTGACGTATTTCGGGTTGCAGTTTCTCAACCTCCGTAATTTCTTGTTGTACTTGTTTGAAAATGTCGGAGATACTTTGACCCACATTACTTCGGATGCGCTTTAGATAAGGGCTTCCAGCGGGAGTGTCTAATTTTACGGTAGCAATACCCGCTCCATCTTGTCCCCGGTTGTGCTGCTTTTCCATCAACAAGTACAACTTATTGAGGCCATAGAAGGCAGTACCATAAGTTTGATAATAATAATTAAGGGGCTTGCGAAGTCGTAAGTAAGCGATACCGCACTCATGACGTATTTCATCTGACATAGGTGCGCAAAGGTAATTTGATAATTTGGTAAAATAGTGATTTGATGAATTGAAAATTATCAGAATCGTAAGTCGTAAGGCATAAGCCGTAAGTCGTAAGTATTGGGCATTTACAATTTTCAATTTAGCATTCACAATTCACCATTTACCATTTACTTCACAGATATTTGCGCATGGATTATTTTATAGCGTTGCAAAATTTATTGAAAATAGAACGTGAAACGGATTTACAACAATACCGAAAACAAACAGAACAATCTAGTGTTACAGAACGACGAGCAAATGGATTAACATGGTATCCAATCGCCATTAGAGGCAATGAAATGACTGCTGGTGATTATATCCAAATAGAAGTAGAACGAACAACCAATACAGATTTACCACATCAATTACGTTTTGGTATGTCTGCCGCTTTGTTTAGCAACCATGATGCAAAAAACAATAGGATAGAAGGGGTGATTGCGTTTCAGGGTGGCAATAGATTGAAACTTACTTTGCGTACCGAAGAATTACCCGATTGGGCAAGCGATGGCAAATTAGGAATTGATGTTTTGTTCGATGACAATAGTTATGATGAAATGCAAGCCGCGTTGAAACTCGCCATTAAAAAACAAGATGACCTAGATGAAAAATTATTACCTGTTTTAATCGGAGAGAAGGATGCAACATTTCAAGAAGAATGTGTCATCACTTTCAACTCCTCATTGAATAATTCTCAACAAGAAGCTGTACGAAAAATTGTACAAGCAAATGAATTAGCCATTGTGCATGGTCCTCCTGGTACTGGCAAAACCACAACTTTAATACATGCGATTCAGGCTTTAATTAAACAAGGAAATCAAAAAATATTGGTAGTTGCACCGAGCAATACGGCTGTTGATTTATTGACCGAAAAATTAGCGGAACAAAAGGTAAATGTATTACGAATTGGTAACCCAGCAAGGGTTTCAGAACAAATGATGTCGCATACTTTGGATTTTAAAATGAGTGCGCATACAGCAGTCAAAGAAATTAAGCGTTTGAAAAAACAAGCATCCGAGTTTAAAAATATGGCGCATAAGTATAAGCGCAGTTTTGGAAAATCAGAGCGCGATCAACGTAAATTATTATTTGATGAAGCGCATAAAATAATGAAGGAAGTAGGTAAGACAGAACAATACATCATAGATGATTTGATAGCCAAAGCACAAGTGATTAGCGCAACTTTAGTTGGTGCAAATCATTATACTATTAGACATCTACAATTTGATGTTGCTGTAATTGACGAAGCTGGACAAGCACTGGAGCCAGCTTGTTGGATTCCGATTTTGAAATCGAAAAAAGTAGTTTTAGCTGGAGATCATTGTCAATTATCGCCAACCATCAAATCGTATGAAGCAGCCAAACATGGATTGAGCAAAACACTTTTTGAAAAATGTATAGAACGCCATCCCAATGCAGTCGCATTATTAGAAGTGCAATATCGAATGCATACTTCTATCATGGGATATTCGTCAAAAGTATTTTATGGCAATAAATTGCAAGCACATGCTTCAGTTGCATCCCATCTTTTATTTGCAGAAGATAGCCCTTTATTATTTCTCGATACTGCTGGTTGTGGATTCGATGAAAAACAAGATGGCACTAGTACTTTCAATCCCGAAGAAGCAAGTTTGCTTTTCAAACATGTGGTGCAGTTGACTAGGCAATTAAGTGGACAGATTGCAGAAAAAAATTATCCAAGCATTGCTGTCATTTCACCATACAAAGAACAAATCAATGTTTTGAAAGAGTATTTACAGCAGACTTCTGAATTGGCTCCTTGGCACAAACAGATAACCGTAAATACGATTGATAGCTTCCAAGGTCAAGAACGAGATATCGTCTATATCAGTATGACAAGAAGTAATAGTAAAGGAGAAATTGGTTTTTTGTCCGACATAAGGCGCATGAATGTAGCCATGACCAGAGCTCGGAAAAAACTCGTAATAGTGGGCGACAGTGCTACTTTGGCAAAGTCACCCTTTTATAAAAACTTTATCGATTATGCTGAAAAAATAGATGGATATGAAAGTGCTTGGACTATCATGAATGTAGATTGATGCCTTCGCTCGACAGAAAAAATTTTGTTTCTGAAGGTGTTGTATTAAAGAAATAAAATATTAGTGCTTCTTAACTTTTACACTCAATATAACTACATTTTCTTTCGGTCTGTTGTTACCGTCTGCAGGAACTACTGCAATGGCATCCACTACTTCTTGCCCAGAAACTACTTGACCAAAAACGGTATAAGCACCATCTAAAAATGGAGTCCCACCAACGGTCTTATAATCTTTACGTGCTTGTTCGCTGTATTTTACACCAGTTTTAGTTTCCATACCTGTGATGTCCGCATCACTATAAGTTTTACCAACTACAACATAAAATTGACAGCTACTAGAAGCTTTCTCTGGATTATTGGTACGTGCTGCTGCTAATGCTCCTTTTTTGTGGTAATAGGTTGGTAATCTAAACTCAGCAGGAATCATGTGTTCAGCATCACCGCCATTACCTAGCATGCCACCATTGACTGCATTCTTACTCGTCGGGTCGCCACCTTGTATCATAAAACCTGGTATCACACGGTGAAAAAGTAAACTATCATAAAAACCATCGGCTGCTAATTTTAAAAAGTTCTTAGCATGTTGCTCAACATCTGCAAACACTTCAATTTTTATGGTTCCTTTATTGGTAACAATTTCTACAAATTTGTTTTTATTCTTTTTAGCAAAAGAAAAAAGCGTAATGGAGACAAGTAATAAAGAGAGTAGTATTTTTTTCATGGCGTAAAAGTAAATTCTTTTTTTAAAAAAAAGTACAAAAATATTTTACAATTCATCCTGTTCGTATTTAAAAAACGCATGATGTACATTTGCCCACAAACAAGAATTTTTTAGCCAACATGCGTGTATTTTACGGATTAGATCAATTGGATAATTTTAAAAATCCTGTAATTACTATCGGTACTTTTGATGGGGTTCATTGTGGTCACCAAGCTATATTTCAACGTATTCGACACAAGGCTAAGGAAGTAAATGGGGTCAGCATTATCATTACCTTTGAGCCACATCCACGTATGGTTTTGGTGCAGGATGGCAACCCAGTTTCTTTGCTAACAACATTAGAAGAGAAAATCAATTTATTAGAAAAAAATGGCATTGACAATGTAGTGGTTATGCCATTTACAAAGGAATTTGCCGCTTTAACTGCCGATGCCTATATCAGCGATTTTTTAGTGGCACATTTTCATCCACATACCATTGTCATTGGTTATGATCATCATTTCGGTATCAACAGAAGCGGTAATATTCATTTGTTAGAAAAAAGGAAAGAGGAATTCCATTATGAAATTGAAGAGATTAGTGCCCAAGAAATCAATAATAGTAATGTGTCTTCTACCCGTATTCGTCAGGCAATTGCACAAGGCAATATTCAATTGGCAAACGATTTTTTAGGTTATGATTATTCTGTACAAGGTAAGGTCATTGAAGGTGATCAAAGAGGCAGAACGATTGGGTTTCCAACGGCAAATATTGCATTGGAGAATCAAGCAAAATTAATACCTGCAACAGGCGTCTATGCAGTCCAAGTTTTTGTAGAGGATAAAGAATATAATGGTATGTTGAATATTGGCACTCGCCCAACCATTGAAGACAGTTCTAAAATATCTATAGAAGTACACTTATTAGATTTTCAAGAAATGATTTACGGTAAAATAATCCGCATTGCATTCATCTCTAGATTACGAGACGAAAAAAAATTCGATTCTTTGGATGCATTGGTTTTGCAATTGCAAGAAGATAAAAAAATGGTGGAAGCGATGATGAAGAGAAGTTGATTTTTGATTGGGTTTACTAAATTTATTAGAAGTAATATTTGGGCGGCACACACGCTCTCTTTCCAAGTCCTCCCACACCGAGGTGGATGTGGTGCGGGCTTTCCATTCGATCGTTGCCGCAATACACCAATTAAATTAAATTAGGTTTTCTTAGAAGCGAAGCCTTCCTTGAAAAAATGCGGAAGAATGGATCAAGAAATAAGTATTCCTTCTACCCAATCAATGCCAACATTTCTTCATGAATATACCCATTGGTAGCTAAGGTATGTTTGTCATAGACATTATAGGCATGACCTTGGAAATTAGATACACGACCGCCAGCTTCTTCAATCATTAAATATCCTGCAGCAATATCCCAAGGGTTTAAGTTGTATTCCCAAAATCCATCAAAACGACCAGCTGCTACCCAACATAAATCCAATGCTGCGGAACCCAAACGACGAACGGGCAAACCTAAGCGAATGAATTTTTCAAATACGGCAATTGGATCTTTCTCTACTTCTACCCATCGATACGGAAAGCCTGTGACTAGGCATGCACTTTCTAATTTATCTTTAATAGAAACTTTAAGTTGACGATTATTTAGAAATGCACCTTTGTTTTTTTCTGCAAAAAATAATTCATTCATAAATGGATTAAATACAACACCCATCAACATTTTACTTTCAAATTCTAAGCCGATGCTAACACAACAAATGGGTATGCCATGTGCGAAGTTTACCGTGCCGTCTATTGGATCTATAATCCATTTATAAGCAGAGGCACTGCTCAGTTCACCTATTTCTTCACTTAAAATATAATGATCCGGAAATACAGATTTAATCACTTCAATAATCGCATCTTCTGCTTTATTATCTACTTCGGTTACTAAATTGTTGAGGGTGTCTTTGCTTCGAATTTCAAATGTTCCTTCAAAATATTGCTTTAACACATCAGCGCCAGCATGTACCGCACGTAACAAAGTATTTTTCAACAAATCATTCATATTATTCTAATTTATTCGATTATTTTTGGACTTCTACAAACATACTATTTTTTTAGCCTTCATGCAATTAAGTGTCATCATTGTCAATTATAATGTCAAGTATTTTTTGGAGCATTGCTTAAAATCAGTATTAGCAGCATGCACCGAAATACATGCAGAAATTCTAGTTGTAGATAATCAGTCGAGTGATGGTAGCGTAAAGATGGTGAAGGAAAAATTTCCGAATGTTGTTTGTATTGAAAATAAAGAAAATGTAGGATTCGCGAAGGCAAATAATCAAGCTGTTGCTATCGCGAAGGGAAAATATATTTTATATCTAAATCCGGATACGATTGTTCCTGAAGATTGTTTTCAAAAGTGTATAGAGTTCATGGATGCGCATGAAACTGTTGGTTCATTAGGTTGCAGATTAGTGGATGGGAAAGGAATTTTTTTACCAGAATCTAAACGAGGATTTCCATCAGCGCCAGTTGCATTTTTTAAAATTGCTGGACTTTCCAATCTATTTCCCAAATCCAAATTATTTAATCGATATCATCTGGGTTACTTACCCGAAATGGAAACGAATGAAGTGGATGTATTGGTTGGTTGTTTTATGTTTTGCAGAAAAGCAGTCATCGACAAAGTAGGTAGTTTCGATGAGGATTATTTTATGTATGGCGAAGACATAGACTTGAGTTATAAAATAAAACAGACAGGCTTTCAGAATATCTATTTCCCAGAAACAACTGTTATTCATTACAAAGGAGAGAGTACCAAAAAAGGAACGTTGAATTATGTAAAGATGTTTTATAAGGCGATGATCATTTTTGCTCAAAAACATTTTAAATCTTCCCAAAAAGGAATGTTTGTTTTCCTCATTCGTCTTGCTATTTATTTTCGTGCAGTCATTGCATTTTTCACACAAGTATTTTCTTTGATTCGTTTGCCTTTGATAGATGCATCTCTTTTGTTTTCCTCATTGGCTATCATGAAAATTGTCTGGATAAGAAATGTAAAAATAAACACCTTCTATTCAACACAATTATTGACGACTTTTTTCGCCATTTATGTACTCATTTGGATTATGTCTATTTTTTTAAATGGCGGATACGACAAGCCTTATAAACCAATTCGAGTGATGCGCGGTATGCTTATTGGTGGTATTATTTCCATTGCATTGTATGGTTTATTAAATGAACAAATTCGTTTCTCAAGAGGTATTACTGTATTGGGTGCTTTGCTTGGTACTTTATTGATATTGGCTTCGCGAAAAGTGTTGCAATTCTTGAAGGTAAACAGTGTGGATGCCGAAGATATAAGTGCCCAACAAGTAATGATAGTAGGGACTACAGAAGAAGCAGATGAAATACAATCCTTGTTAGATCAGGCTTATGTAGAAAAAAATATCATTGGTGTATTAAGCCCATTTACTACTAAAGGAGATAAAGAATTAGGCATAGTAAAGGATGCTAGTTCATTGAGTAAATTGTACAAAGCATCTGAAATCATTTATGCGCAAAACGCTTTAACTTTCAAACAAATTATCGAAAGCATAGAACAATGTGGAGCAACATTAAATTATAAAATTCACTGCATGGGTACAGATAGTATCATTGGTAGTAATTCCAAAAATACAGCCGGTGATTTGTATTCTACAGAATTGATTTATTCCATCACTAAGGTGGCTGCAAAAAGGAATAAGCGAGTAGTTGATTTACTGTTTGCGAGTGTATTCATTTTACTTTCTCCGATCCTCATTTTCTTCGTGAAAAATAAGGGTATTTACTTAAGCAATTGTTTGGCTATATTTTTCGGAACTAAAACTTTCATTGGATATGAGGATACAAAATGTCCGCGATTAAAACCACATGTATTATCTCTTTATCCAGCCATTCCAAATTATGTGATTCCATTAAATAATCGAGAGCATTTAAATTGGTTATACGCTAAAAATTATAACGCATGGAAAGATGTAGAAATAATTTTGAGCAAGTGGAGAGAGTTGTGATATCGAAGTATTTATTTCACTCGCCTTATAGGTGGGTGTCACAAAATGGAATTCTAAGCAGCATTAAACCTATAAGGTTTTCAAAACCTTATAGGTTTCCCTCAATAATCAATAAACGAATTACATTTGCGCCAACAAATTAAATGTATCTATGAAAGAATGGTTTGAAAATTGGTTTGATTCGCCTTACTACCACATATTATACGCGCACCGAAGCGATACAGAAGCCATACAATTTGTAGAAAAATTAGTCGCGTTTTTGCAAACAAAACCAGATGATACTTTACTTGATTTAGCCTGTGGCAAAGGTCGACATGCTAGAGCATTTAGTACTTTTGGTTTGGATGTAACTGGCGTTGATTTGTCTGCACAGAGTATTGCTTTTGCGAAACAATTTGAACATGAGCATTTGCATTTTTTTACACACGACATGCGACAAACTTTTCGTGCGAATTACTTTACATTCGTTTGTAATTTGTTTACCAGTTTTGGCTATTTTAAGTCGGAACAAGAAAACCAAATGGCAGCGAAAAGTATGGCAGATGCATTGAAGTCTGGTGGTAAATTAGTGGTTGATTTTATCAATGAACAAGTAGCCAGAAAGTATATAGATGCAAACCAATCTGAGTCTATTCGGCGTGATGGTATTCAATTTGAAATCAAAAGACATTATCAAGATAAAAAATTATTGAAGGATATTACGGTAAAAGATAAAGAGGAAATATTTCATTTTCAAGAGTCGGTGAATAGTTTCACGCAAGAAGATTTTATACAATTATTTACCAGTAATGGATTGACCTGTTTGCATACATTTGGTGATTATCATTTGGCAACGTATGATGTGGAACATTCCCCACGAATGATATGTATATTTGAAAAACAATAGCTCAAAAAAAATATTATATTGCTACAAATCATCCAACAAACAGACGAAAAAGTATTGCAGTTTATTCATGTAACATGCAGTAATTCTTTTTTTGATTTCATCATGCCGTGGTTGCGAAACCCATACACTTGGGCACCTGTGTACCTTTTTTTATTGGTTTGGATGTGGCAAACGTATGGCAAGAAAGGATTGATTTGGTCTTTATTTTTCTTTCTCACTTTTGTTTTTTGTGATTCCGTAAGTTCTAGTATTATCAAGCCTTTGGTCCATCGAATTCGACCTTGTAATGAACCCCAATTATCCTTTGTCATTCGGCATTTGATAGATTGTGGTTCTGGTTTTAGTTTTCCTTCCAGCCATGCAACCAATCATTTTGGCTTAGCGGCTTTTCTCATTTTTACCTTAGGTAAAATGTATAAATGGGTTATACCTTTTTCCATTATTTGGGCTGTGTTGGTCTGCTATGCACAACTCTATGTAGCTGTTCATTACCCATCAGATATTTTGGTTGGTGCACTACTCGGCTTTGGAATTGGTGTGTTGAATGCGAGTTATTTTAAGCATAGATTTGGGATGGGTTTCGTTGGAAGTTGATTTTGAAAAGGTAGATATTTTGGAAATTAATATTACACTTAAACTATAGTATTTGACAATTCAATAAAACCTTAAAATGACTAGTATTCAAAAAGACCTAGCACTGATAGGAACAATTATCTTAATAAATATAGGTATAACCATTTTATATCGACAATTTGAATGATTAAAGGCACATAGAGGCACGCCTAGTCCATTTGCAAATGAAACAAGTTTTGTTAATATTTCTTCAAGTTCATTTATGCCAAGAATTCCATTTCTAATTATTAAAAATATCGAAAAACAAAATAGAACAATTGCATATTTCCATAACACCTTATGTGTTATTGTTTACGCGATTTTTATTTACCTTATGTTTTGTCAGAATTAAATTGAAAATAAGTTGCACATACGGACAACCTCTTCTACCTTCGCAATAAATGAATGAAGAGAAATTTAGAAACTCATTTTTGTACAAAGAATATTTTACAGACTTTTACGCTAAACAGAAATCAAAAGTAAAGGAGAAAATAATTTGGACAATTAAACTTGTAGAAACATTAAGAATAGTACCTGAAGAATATTTTAAACATATAGAATCAACCGATGGACTTTATGAAATTCGTGTAAAACAAGGAAGTGACATTTATAGAATATTTTCTTTCTTTGATGAAGGCAAATTGGTCATATTAGCAAATGGCTTTCAAAAGAAAACGCCAAAACAAGAAATTGAAAAAGCAGAGAAGATTAAATTCGAATATTTTGCAGAAAAGCAAGCAACAATAAATACCAAAAGAAATGAAAAATAATAACATGAAATCTTTAGACAAATTCATTGACGAGCAATACGGACTAAAAGGAACTGCTAAAAGAGATAAGTTTGACAAGGGATTTGAGACTTTTAAACTTGGAGTTATTATACAACAAGCAAGATTAAAAAAAGGAATGACACAAGAACAGCTTGCTGAAAAATGTGGAACAAACAAAGGTTACATTTCAAAAATTGAAAATAATTTGAAAGAGGTTAGAATTTCAACACTTCAAAAAATTGTTGAACTTGGGCTTGGCGGACATTTAGAATTGTCGATTAGAGTATAATGACATATGACAGGCACAATTAAATGTGCTAGCTACTGAATCTGATTTCAGTCTTAATTGGAATGGAGATATTAATTTTTGATGTATCGAAAAGGAAGAATCAAATCAAATTAAGTATCTGATAAATTATTTTTTTATATAAAAACCCTACTGCTTCGCATTCGCATGCAAGTAAGCAACCACCTTCTCTTTTTCATCATCTGTCAGTTCTGCTTTCACTGCCATCACAGACATAATTTTGTCCCATTGTCGAGCAGTTCTTTCTTCAGGTGGATAAAGTTCATGACATTTGATACATGAGCTAGCCCAAATTGTATTTCCTTTTTGTATAGCCAATTGTTCATTAGTGATGGGTGTACTTTCCATTTCAACAGCCTCGGTTGGTATGTTAGAAGGAGCATCACTTAAGGTGGCGCCAGTAGTAATGGTCGGTGTTGGCGGCACAGCAGGCGTTGCAGTGGAAACCGTCTTTTCTTTTTGTACTGTCTTGTTTATTTTAGGTGAACACTGCAGTGCGAAAAAGGCTAAAAAACAAAGGAAAGAAAATTGGAAAAATAATTTCATGATAGTGTACATTTAGATTTTTAAAAATAGATAAACTTTCTCGAATGAAAAAAATACTTTTTTATATTGTATTATGTTGCACAAGCTCTAGCATACAGGCACAAACGTTTAAAGCAGATAGTGCAGCACTCAAACAAATATCCAATCATATTCTCACCAACTACCAATGCTATAATGATCTGCGTTATTTATGCAAGCAAATTGGTCACCGAATAAGCGGCTCTGAACAAGCAGCACAAGCAGTAGAGTGGGGGAAAAAGACTCTAGAAAAAACAGGATGTGATCGAGTGTTTTTGCAGGAAGTTATGGTGCCGCATTGGGTAAGAGGAGAAGAAAGCGCACAAATTATTTCGGGTAAAGGTGTAGTATCGAATATCAAATTATCATCACTTGGAAATGCAGTTGGGACTGGTCCAAATGGATTGCAAGCACAACTTTTGATGATCAATAATATAGATGAATTGAAAAGAATAAATCCCGAAACTGTTAAAGGCAAAATTGTATTTTTTAATTTCCGTTTTGACCAAAAAAATATCAACACATTTGAAAGTTATGGACCTTGTGTATACTATCGTTGGGGCGCACCAAGTGAGGCGAGCAAACTAGGTGCAATTGCTGTCGTTATTCGTTCGGTATCTTCTGCTTATGATGATAAACCGCATACAGGTTCTTTACATTACGATCCAAAATACCCTACTATTCCTGCAGTTGCTATTTCGAATACTGCAGCCGATGCATTGGAATTGCAAATGAGTAAAGACAATAAAGTTGCCATGCATTTGCGTACTACTTGTCAAATGTTGCCAGATGTAAAATCTTATAATGTCGTCGGCGAAATCAAAGGCAGTGAAAATCCGGAGGAAATAATTTGTTTCGGTGGACATCTAGATTCATGGGATATTGGCGAAGGTGCAAATGATGATGGAGCAGGTGTGGTGCAAGCGATAGAGGTATTACGTGTTTTCAAAGAATTAGGCATCAGACCGAAAAGAACCATCAGAGCGATCTTGTTTATGAATGAAGAAAATGGATTAAGAGGTGGTACAAAATATGCAGAACTTGCAGAACAAAATAATGAAAAACATATTTTAGCAATTGAAAGTGATGCAGGTGGAGGCACGCCATTAGGTTTTTCTATGACGATGGAAAGTGAAAAACGTGCCAAAATAAAATCATGGGCTTCTTTATTACTGCCTTATGGTTTATATAAATTTGATGCAGATGGCGGTGGTGCGGATATTGGTCCATTACACAGAAAATTTGGTACACCGGTAATGGAATTATCACCCGATTCACAACGCTATTTTGATATGCACCATAGCGATAATGATGTGTTTGAAAATGTGCATCGTCGCGAATTGAGTTTGGGTGCCATAGCATTGAGTCACATGGTTTATTTAGTAAGCCTTTATGGATTGTAATATATTTGCGTAAACAAGAATAAACAGATTATATGTATTCAAGGATTGATTGGACGCTATGAAAAATTATCTGGTCAAAACACCACGATTGCTGAAAGCCCTCTACAGTCAATGTATTTGGCATATCAATGATAATGCGAATAGTGTTTACATCACATTTGATGATGGGCCGCATCCTGTTATTACTCCGTATGTTTTGGATGTATTAAAACAATACCAAGCCAAGGCAACTTTCTTTTGTATTGGTAAAAATGTCAAAGATTATCCAGAAGTATATCAACGAATTTTAGCAGAAGGGCATGGCGTTGGTAACCATACTCACAATCATTTGAATGGTTGGAAAACAGAAAATATCGATTACTTTAAAAATTTACGATTGGCATCCAAGTATATTCAAAGCAATGTGTTCAGACCGCCTTATGGTAGAATTACTTATTCGCAAGCAATGGGTGTTCAACGACTTTTTCCGAAAATGCAAATCATCATGTGGGATATTTTAAGTGGTGACTTTGATGTCAATTTGTCGGCAGAAGATTGCTTGTTAAATGTCCAATCAACAACACAACCTGGATCTATTATTGTTTTTCATGATAGTGACAAAGCATGGGGACGTTTAGAATTTGCCTTGCCAAAATTTCTAGCCTATTGTCAACAAAAGGGTTGGAATATGAAACGGCTCAAATTTTAGTGTTGTTTTTTTACGATACTAAATTTATTGTGTGAATTATCCTGTAGCGTATTTTTTGAAAAAAAGTTAATGCTTAAGGTGATATCCTCTAGCGTATTTTTTGAAAAAAATTTAATGCTTAAGGTGATATCCTGTAGCGTATTTTTTGAAAAAAAATTAATGCTACAGGATAGGGCGGCAGACACGCTTTACGCTTCAATCTTTTTTGCTTCAGAGCAAGCAAAAAAGGATTTCCGCTGCAATCGTTGCCGCAATACAAAGCATCTAAAGATTACACATTTCATTACCTTCTAGTTTAGCCTTTTTTATTCATCTTTGCGGGAATTAAAAAGATACAAATGATAATTGATACGCATACTCACCTGTATGATGAAAAATTTGACGAGGATAGATTAGAAAGTATTCAAAATGCTATTGATACTGGTGTTCATAAAATGGTTATGCCCAATTGCGATTCATCTACCATAGCAGGTATGTTGCAAGTGGAGCATGATTTTCCGAACCATTGTTTCGCCATGATGGGACTTCATCCATGTTATGTGAAGGAAAATGTGGATGATGAATTAGCCATCGTAAGAGATTGGTTAGAGAAAAGAAAATTTGCAGCCGTTGGTGAAATTGGTTTGGATTATTATTGGGATAAGACATTTATAGAAGCGCAAAAAAAAGCATTTAGATTGCAAATGGAATGGGCAATCGAATTTAATTTACCAATTGTCATACATAACCGAGAGGCTACCAAAGACAGTATTGATTTGGTTCGAGAATATGTATCCAAAGGAATTCGTGGTGTGTTTCATTGTTTTAGTGGAAGCTATGAAACTGCCATGCAAATTATTGATTTGGGTTTTTATATTGGCGTTGGTGGAGTATTGACCTATAAAAATGCAGGCTTGCAAGAGGTTGTACAAAAAATAGATTTGCAACATATAGTATTAGAAACAGATGCGCCATACTTAACGCCAACGCCATTTAGAGGCAAACGAAATGAAAGTGCATATATCCAATATGTAGCACAAAAACTAGCTGAACTAAAATCTATTTCGGTGGAAGAAGTAGAAAAAATAACAAGCTTAAATGCAATTCAATTATTTCCATAAAATGATTTACTTTCGCCCTCTCAAAATTTGGAGAGTTGTCCGAGTGGCCGAAGGAGCACGCCTGGAAAGTGTGTATATGCCAAAAGTGTATCGAGAGTTCGAATCTCTCACTCTCCGCCAAGTATCTGTCTCAAACAGTCTTAAAGCGTGTAAATCCAGTGTTTACGCGCTTTTTTATTTTAGCTCTTTTCTTAAAATGTGTCAATTTGTCTATATACTTGGTTTCTTAGGGGGTTTCTTTTTTTGTCGCCGAAAAAAAGAAACCAAGCATCAAGACATTTGAAGACATAATAAGAATGAATTAGAATATTGAAGGTGCTTTTTTTCTTCCTCGGAAACATATTTTTGTAAAAATAAAATGGGGGGCACAATTAAAAAATTGCGCCAAAATGAATGCACAAAAAACAAATTTTTCGCTGGTGTTTTACATCAGCAGAACAAAAGCAAAAAAGAACGGTGAAGTTCCCGTTCTCATGAAAATCAACATCAATGGAGAACGTGTAGTTTTACAGCTCCAGCGAAGTATTCAGCCCAAAGACTGGGATTCTAAACGCGCCAAAGTAATTGGCCGCTCTCACGAAGCTCGTGAATTCAATGATTACATTGAT
>CANJRV010000061.1 GCA_947476825.1 Bacteroidota bacterium
TAATTGATCTAACCAGTACAAAGAATTTTCGCCTAAAGCATTTTTTGATAATTCATTTTTTTTTGCATTTTAAGTTTACATTTGATGAACTATAAAACTAATGAATTGGATGATTACGACACGCTTCACCGAAGGTGTTTGCTTGAACATGCGCTAAAAAGAAAGAAGGGCTTTTGTGCAAGTGCTGAACATTTTTACTATCTTCATCTTTCGGAAGAAATTAAGCAGAAGTGCTTTCTATTCCCTTCCTTCTTTTAGCGCCAAACCGTTATAGGTGATTTTAAAAACAGTCAATTTCTAAAGCACCTTGCTAACATTATGGATTTAAAGAGAGTATCAAGAATAAATCTAACAATTAATTTGGTTTTGATTATATTTTTTTTGATAAACAAAAGGTATCTACGTCCAAATTATAGTGATGTTATTTTCTTATCTTCTGTTCTTGGGAGCTTGCCAAATTTAATTGGTGCATTTATGTTCAGTCTACTCCCGATGAGCAAAACATTAAAACTTAATTTATATAAAGGACGAGGGATTATTTTAATATGTTCCGTTTCTGTATTTGCTATTTTGACTTATGAAGAGTATAATCCCTATTTAACAGCTTCAAAAACTTTTGATTATAATGATATTATTGCATCCGGAATAGGTTCATCCCTTGCTATTATTTACTACTATTATTTATCCAAAAAGATTGATTTAATAAAATAATATATTGGGACAATAATCCATTCACATAACTTAATATTTACAAAATAAATGAAAGGCTTTGTATTGACATTTCGAAAGTAATAATAAAAGAATTAGTAAATATCAAAATGGAAATGAAGTTTTTGACCGAGTTTTATTGGAACATAATTGGACTTTAAAGAAAGAAAAACCGCATATAACATTCAGCGGAATAGAAGAAACGCCTTTCATGTAAAACGCCCCGAATAGTGTCGGGGCATTTTTGCTATTCCGTGTTCAGCGAACACTAAGCGTTTTATATAGGTGTATTAGTAGCTCCTTAGTAGGCCATTTTAGGGTGAGAAAACAAAAATGTCGCTGGATGTGTTGCGCATTTTGCATACCTTCCCTTACCCGCAAAATGGTTCATTTCTTTAACGTCGTTATTTTTAGTTTTTATCATAGGCAATGTTTATTTTTTTTCTAAACTGGTGTCGCTTTGTTTAACTCTCCATCGAACGTTTTTACCAATACACCTTTACGATAAGTGGCTTCGATTTTCATCTTTGCATGTTTGCATAAAGGACAAAGCATAATGTCCATTCCTGTCTTCTCCAATATCCGTTGCCTTATCGGAATATGTATTTTGGGAGGAGGTGGCGGTAGTTTCAGCAAGGCAAAAAGTTGTTGTAATCTTTGGGTGCGTTTATAGTTTTGGAGATAACCATAGTGTCTTATTTTAGTATATCGTTTGGGTAAAATATGTTGCTCGTAACGACGTATAAATTCATCCCGTTCTTCGGAGCGTCTTTCGCTCCGAAGAAATATTCTTTTGCTTTTAGCAAACTAATCGAATGCTCCTTTTTCGATGTACAATTTCTTCATCTTTTCGAGTTTACAATCTCGAATTTATATCGGTGGCTTTGCAATCCACAAAAACAAAACCTCCCGCTGTCCTGGCTCTTCGGGATGTTCGGCTCTGCGGCATCCCGAAGCTTAGATAAATTAGGATCTCTGATCCTTTAGCCCTCAACTTTTCGAGATTTTCAATCTCGAACTTCTATCAGTGGATTTGCAAACCACAGCAACAAGACTCATTTACACACAAAAAAGCCACCAAGTTTCCTTGATGGCTTTTTAAGTTTCTCTACAAAAAATATTATTTCATGTCCATTAATTCAACATCAAATATTAAAATACTATTTGCTGGTATTCCTTTAGGGTTGTTTTGGTTGCCCGGCATAGCGCGTGAGCCGTATGCCAATGGAGCAGGTATAATTAAAGTTGCTTTTGCACCTTTATTTAATAAGGCAATACCTTCATCCCAACCTTTAATTACTTGTCCAGCACCTAAGCCGAATTCAAAAGGTTGTACATGACTAAATTTAGGATCTACATTAGAATCGAATGGTGTACCATCTATCAATGTACCTGTATAATTCATGTTTACTTTTTGACCAGCTTTCGCATTATCGCCAGTTCCTTTTTGCGTAATCACATAGTATAAACCAGAAGCAGTTTTGGTAGCTTTTAGATTTTTAGCTTTCAAATAATCTTGAATCGCTTTATCGTCTATCGCCATTTGTTTGCTAGCAGCATTTGCTTGCTCTTGGTCGTATTCTGCTTTTGTTTTTACCGTTACCATTTTCACTTGAAAAGTTACTTTCTCTCCCGATTTTACAAAGGGTGGCATTTGACCTCCTCTGAAAACAGAATCAGTAGGTGCACGAAAAACTGCACTATCACCTGCTGTAAGCATAGCAATACCTTCCATTACATCGCCATTAAATGTAGGCTTCGTAACTTGAGCTGGAACAGGTTCGTTATTGTTCATTTTGTAGGAATCAAATAAGCTGCTGTCATTGACCATAGTGCGTATATGCATGGTAATAACACTGCCTTCAACTGCTTTTTTTGTGCCGGGTGCATCTTTTACTATTTTGTACTCCAAGCAAGAATTAGGTAATTTGGTAAAGCCTTTTTCTTGGGCAAATGATGTACTGGCAACAAGGCTCAGCACCACGGAAGATAAGATTTTGCTTTTCATATTTTATGTAAGTTTTAAAATGAGGGATTTATTTTTTTTCAGGCGCTACTTGCATAGACTGCTCTTGTGGAGCTGGTGCTTTTACATCTTCAATATTTTTCACTTCTACTTCAAATACCAATGATGAATTTGAAGGAATACCTTTAGGATTTGATGGGCTTCCTGGCATTGCTCTTTCGCCATAAGCTAAGGTAGAAGGAATAATGAATTTTGCTTTTGCACCTTTGTTTAATAGGGCAACACCTTCGTCCCAACCTTTGATAACCATGCCTTGACCAAGCGTAAATTCAAAAGGTTGAACATGACTGAATTTAGGATCAACATTAGAATCAAATGGAGTGCCATCTAATAAAGTACCAGTATAATTCATGGTAATTTTTTGGCCTGCATGTGCATTCGGACCAGTACCTGCTTGCGTAACCATATAATACATACCAGATGGAGTTTTAGTAGCAGTAGCTGCATTTTTAGCAACATAATCTGCAACTGTTTTTGCATCCGCTTCTACTTGCTTTGCTGTTTCATCTGCTTTTTTCTTTTCGAATTCTGCTTTCGTGCTTACACTGATTAAACGTACATGGAAAGCAAGCATATCACCACTTTTAGCAAATGGAGGCAATGGTCCACCATGTGTCATAGAGTCGATTGGAATTTGTAAAATAACGCTATCGCCTTCAGTCAATAATGGGAAAGCTTCCATAATATCGCCCACACCACTTGGTGCGTTCACTGGTGTTTCGATTGGTTTACCACCATTCATTTTTTGAGAATCAAATAATACACTATCTCGAATAGTTGTAGTGATAGTCATAGAAATCATAGAGCCTTCAACTGCTTTTTTATCTCCTTTTTTATCATCAACAATTTTATATTGCAAACCTGATTTTAAGGTTTTAAATTCTTTCATGCCTTTGCTACAGCTAAAAAGGGTGCTTACAATCACAGCAAGTGATAGTATTTGTTTGGTGGTTTTCATTTTCATTTTTTTTGTTTAGAGTTTATTGTTTAAAAGTTTATGATAAAGACTTATTATTTATTCTCAACAGGTTTAGCTGCAGGTTTGATATCCATTAATTCGACATCAAATATTAGGATACTATTGGAAGGTATTTTTCCTTGCGATTGTTGACCATAACCCATTGCGGATGGGATATAGAAAGTAGCTTTGGTACCTTTGTTTAATAAAGCAACCCCTTCATCCCAACCTCTGATTACCGCATGTTTGCCCAATTCAAATTCAAAGGGTTGTACATGATGAAATGCAGTATCGATATTGGAATCAAATGGGGTACCATCCAATAAATGTCCCGAATAATTCATGACTACTTTATAGCCAGTAGCAGGTTTTGTTCCTGTTCCTTCTTGCGTTATTTTATAGTACATGCCAGTAGCGGTTTTAGTTGGGATAATGTTTTTTTCTTTGAAATATTTTTGCAATACAGCATCTTCGTCCACGGGTTCAGTAAAGCTAAGTAGCTCTACATCAAAAACCAATGGGCTATTTGCTGGAATACCTTTTGGATTGGCCTGACCACCAGGGCGTGCATTAGCACCATAAGCCAAAGTGGAAGGAATATAAAACGTAGCTTTACTTCCTTTTTTTAAAAGGGCTACCCCTTCATCCCAACCTTTGATAACACCACCTGTGCCAAGCTTGAATTCAAATGGGGTAGTATGTTTAAATAAGGTATCGATATTAGAATCAAACGGAGTGCCATCAAGCAATGTACCCGTATAATTCATTTTTACCATGTAGTTTGTTTTTGGATTTTCACCTTGTCCTTCTGTTGTTATGGTATAATATAAACCAGAAGCGGTTTTGGTTGGTGTAATTCCTTTTTTCTTAAAATAATTTTTTAAGGCGATATCATCAATTCCCAATTGTTTTTTCTCCGCTAACTTTTGTTTTGCCATTTGCTCTTGAATTTGCTTATTCATAGCGGCTTGTTGTTCTTTCTGTGCTTGTTCTTTTGTTTTAATTCCTACTAACTTGATGAAATAAAGAATTTTATCACCCGACTTAATAAAATCAGGTCTTTTATTTTTGGTGTTTTTATATACTGCATCTGCATCCACTTGAGCAACTAGGCTATCTCCAATACTCATCAAAGCAATGGCTTCAGCGATATCTCCTTTAAATAAAGGTTTATTCATACCGAATTCAACTGGCTTACCTTTATTGGCAGTATATGAATCGTACATCAAACGATTGTCTGCTGCAGAACGCATATTCACCTTAATCACATCGCCCTCTTGCGGTTTTTGCGTGCCTGGTTTGTCAATGATAAATGCATATTCTAAAGCGGCATTTAATTTTTTCATCGCCATTGGTTTTGGCGGGGCTTGTTGTGGTTGCTGCTGCGTGATGGTTGTCGCAGGTGGCTTCACGGTTAATGTGCTTTGTTTAGGAGGCAAAACATTTTGAGCATGTAGGCATTGACTCAATATGCTGCAGCATAGGATTAAACTAACTCGTTGTAACATATTTCTAGTTGTTTTTGATTTTCCGTAAGTAATAGTTTTATTTTATCGATGGTATTATCTAGTGAAATTTCTGATTTGCCGCCGGCTGCATTTTTATGGCCACCGCCTTGAAAGTGAGTTCGCGCAAATGCATTGACATCTACATTTCCTTTGCTCCTAAATGACATGCGAATTTCTGCGTCTCTTTCGCTGATAAAGATAGAGAAGATAATATTTTTGATACTTAATGGGTAGTTAACTATGCCTTCTGTATCGCCAGTATTGATGGAGAATTGATTCAGCTCTTCTTTGCTAACCGCAATTAATGAGGCATGGGCTTCTGGAAAAAGTATCATTTTATTGGATAATACATGACCTAAAAACCGAACTCGGTTTTCGTTGTACACGTCAAATACAGCTGAGTGAATTGGCGCAGTTTCGAGTCCTTTCGACATGAGGTCTGCTACCATGGTATGTACACTTGCCGTGGTACAAGGAAATTTGAATGAACCAGTATCTGTCATGACGCCAGCATAAATACATTTTGCAATGTCCATATTGATGAGATGATTATCGCCACACAACTGGATAAAATCATATACCATTTCGCAAGTGCTACTTTTAGATGGGATACTAATACCATAATCTAAGGTTTCATCTGGAAACAAATGATGATCTATTAATACCTTGATGCCCTTAAAATTGACTAAGTAATCACCCAAAGATTTTGTTCTTGAAAATTGATTAAAATCTAAGCAAAATAAAAAATCGGCTTCATCTAGTTTCTGGAGAGCTTCTGTTTTATTCGTTTCAAAATTGATTACCTGATCTGAACCTGGCATCCAAGTAATGAAGTCGGGCATGCTATTGGGCGAAATAACAGTACATTGATGCCCTTTCAATTGAAGATAATGCGATAAGCCCAATGTGGAACCCAATGCATCTGCATCTGGATTGTAATGATGTGTAATGACAATTTTTTTAGGTGTAGCCAATATGGCTATAATTTCTTCTATCGGTTTCATTGAGCGGGTGCAAAGTTGTATGTTTATTCATGAAATTCCAAAATATAAAGGGAATAAAACGTTAATGTGAGATTCTAAGTTTTCAGGCTTAATGTAGCGTTTTTCACGATTTCAAGTAGCGAAGCATTTCACTTAATGGAGGCTAAATTCCAGTATTTTAAAAAATATTTTGTATTCTTGTTTATTAAATTCCTAGATCATGAAAATGGTAAAACGAATTTTGATTGGTTTATTATCCATTATTGCAGTGGCACTTATTGCAGCTTTATTTCTAAATAAAGATTATGCTGTGGAACGAGAAGTTGAAATTAATAAACCAAAGCAACAGGTTTTTGATTATATTAAATTGCTCAAGAACCAAGACAATTTCAGTGTATGGGCGAAGAAAGACCCATTGATGAAAAAGACATATTCTGGTACTGATGGTACCGTTGGATTTATTTCCGCTTGGGAAAGTGATAGTTCAGATGTCGGTGTAGGTGAGCAAGAAATTAAAAAAATTGCGGAAGGGTAACGCTTGGATTTTGAAATACGCTTTAAGAAGCCTTTCGAGTCTACCGACTATGCTTATATGATTACCGAATCCAACTCCGATTCAAAGACAAAAGTAAAATGGGGATTCAAAGGAAGAATGCCTTATCCAACGAATTTAATGTTAGTGTTTATGGATATGGAAAAAATGTTGGCTCCAGACTTGCAAAATGGACTAGAAAATTTAAAAGGAATTTTGGAAAAAATGTAGTTATACTCTGTCGTATTAAATGCTTGTGTAACTTCCATTCAAAATAGATTACTGCATAAATTGTCTGCTCGAGTGAATCTTTTTCTTTCTAAGGACTAGTTATAAATAGTTAGTATAGCATAAATTTTGTTTTGCTTCTTAAAAGTTCAATTATATTTACTGCCTTGAATCATGAACTACAAATTCATTACTGTTGAAGGGAATATTGGTGCTGGTAAAACCACACTTTCGCAATTGTTGCAGCAGCATTTTGGTGCTAAGCTTATTCTAGAACAATTTGCGGACAATCCTTTTCTACCTAAGTTTTATGAAAATAGGGATAAATATTCTTTTCCGTTGGAGCTGTCTTTTTTAGCCGAGCGTTATAAACAACTGAAGGAAATGCTCAATACGCGTGACTTATTTAACCAGTATATTATCTCGGATTATTTATTTATTAAAAGTAAATTGTTTGCCAAGGTTAATCTACTAGAAGATGAATATAAATTATTTGAAACCTTGTTTGATATTATTTACCCGAACTTGCCAGAACCCGATGTGGTTATTTATTTACATGCGCCGCTAGACAAGCTTAAATGGAATATCAAAAGCCGAAATAGAGCTTACGAACAAAATATGGATGAACAATATTTGATCCAAATACAAAGCGCTTATTTACAGTTAATTAAATCTGAAAAATACAGAACACTCATTATTGATACCACAGAGGCAGATTTTTTGAACAACGCATCCCATTTTCAGAAATTACTTTCCATGCTTGAAAAGGAATATCCCATTGGTTTGCATTATTTGCATTTTGGATAAATTGCGTACTTATTTTTTAAAAAATTATGGGATTTGAGGTTTACATCATTACTTTTGCCCTCTTTTTTAACTAAAAACTCAATACATGGCTAATCAAACTATTCTAGACTTACTTGGCAAAGATGCCGCTTATTACCTAGACCACAAGTGTGAAACTATTTCTAAAAATGATTTACATATTCCTTCTGCGAATACGATAGACAATACTTGGACGGCAAGCAACCGCAACATTCCAACACTTCGTAGTATAAAAGCTTTATTGGGGAATGGTCGATTGAAAGATACAGGATATGTATCTATTTTGCCAGTTGATCAAGGCATTGAACATAGTGCAGGAGCATCTTTCGCGCCAAACCCAATTTATTTTGACCCTGAAAATATTGTAAAGTTAGCTATTGAAGGTGGCTGTAATGCTGTAGCTTCAACCTTCGGCGTTTTAGGTTCATGCGCTCGTAAGTATGCACACAAAATTCCTTTTATTGTAAAAATTAACCACAACGAATTTATATCCTATCCAAATAAGTTTGACCAAATCATGTTTGGCAATATTAAAGATGCTTGGAATATGGGAGCTACTGCTGTAGGTGCAACTATCTATTTTGGTAGTGATGAGAGTGCTCGTCAAATTGTAGAAGTTGCCAAAGCATTTGATTATGCGCATGAATTAGGAATGGCAACAGTCCTTTGGTGTTATTTACGTAACCCAGCATTCAAAACAGCTGAAATGGATTATCATACGGCTGCTGACTTAACAGGGCAAGCCAATCATTTAGGCGTGACAATACAAGCAGATATTATTAAACAAAAATTACCATCCACTAACGGCGGATATAATGCATTGAAGTTTGGTAAAACACATAAATTGGTGTACGACAAACTGACAACCGATCATCCAATCGATTTGACACGTTACCAAGTTGCCAATTGCTATATGGGACGTGTTGGATTAATTAATAGTGGAGGAGAAAGTAAAGGTGCTACGGATATGGCTGAAGCGGTAATGACGGCAGTTGTAAACAAACGTGCCGGTGGTATGGGATTAATCAGTGGACGTAAGGCTTTCCAAAAGCCAATGCAAGAAGGTGTTGCATTGTTAAATACCATTCAAGATGTGTATTTAGACAATACCATTACGTTGGCATAATATAAAAATGCTTGATAGTAGAAAACGCAAATACGATTAGGTATTTGCGTTTTTTTGTGGTAACGGTATGTGTTTTCTGTGATAAACTATCCATGATGATTTTAGGAAAACCAAGAAGGTTTTAAAAACCTTCTTGGTTTAGAAAAAAAATCCAATCATTTCCTTAAGGCAATGTAAATTTGCGGGCATTAAAAAAACACCAACAACAAAATGGATTTAAGGACTAAACAACAACACGAATTTATTGGACGACATATTGGACCAAACAAACAAGATACCGCAGAAATGTTGGAGTATATGGGTTTGAAATCTATAGATGAATTAATTGAAAAAACAGTACCAGCTTCCATTCGACTGGATAAGGATTTGGCTATTGACTCTCCGATGAGTGAATTTGATTATTTCCAAAAGATAGATACTTTGGGCAAGAAAAACAAAGTGATGCAAAATTATATTGGGCTGGGTTATTATGGTACCATCACGCCAAGTGTGATATTGCGTAATGTGTTCGAAAATCCAGGATGGTATACCCAATACACACCTTACCAAGCAGAGATTGCACAAGGAAGATTGGAAAGCTTACTCAATTTTCAAACCATGGTCAGCGATCTTACAGGTTTGCCGATTGCGAATGCTTCCTTATTAGATGAGGCAACAGCAGCAGCAGAGGCTATGACTTTATTGTATGGTGCTTTCGGAAAAGAGAATAAACATAAATTTTTTGTTGACCAATATGTTTTTGCGCAAACGATTGACGTACTTAAAACTCGTGCATTACCTATTGGTTTAGAACTAGTTATAGGCGATTATAAAACTACTAGTTTAGATGAAAGTTTCTTTGGCGCCTTAATACAGTATCCAAATGCGGAAGGTTCTATTTGCGATTATAGAGTAATGATTGAAAATGCACATGCCGCAAATATAGGTGTTGCAATGGCATGCGATATTTTGGCATTGTCTTTACTAACCCCGCCTGGTGAACTTGGTGCAGATATAGCAATCGGTAGCACACAAAGATTTGGTGTTCCATTGGGATTCGGTGGGCCTCATGCCGCATATTTTGCAACAAAAGAGGATTACAAACGTGTGATACCTGGTCGTATTATTGGTGTGAGTGTAGATGTGGAAGGTAATCGTTGCTTGCGTATGGCACTCCAAACTCGCGAACAACATATACGTCGTGAAAAAGCGACTTCCAATATTTGTACCGCACAAGCCTTGTTATCCAATATGGCGGCAATGTATGCGATTTATCACGGACCAAATGGTATAACCGATATTGCTAAACGAGTATCGTTGTATACGAAAGCGTTAGCTGATGCAGTTGGTGAAAATAATACGCATACCTTTTATTTTGATACCTTAAAAATTAAAGTCAATGATAAACAACAGGTATTATCCGCTTTAGAAAATGCTGGCTATAATGTGAGAGCCTATCAAGATAGTTTTATTGGGATCTCATTTGATGAAACCACTAGACCACAAGATGTGGAAGCGATTGCAAAAATATTGAACGGCACAAATATTCATTATGCCGAAGCCTTAACGAATATTCCTGAATCCGCTACTCGCACTTCCTGCTTTTTAACCCATCCGGTTTTTAATCAACACCATAGCGAAAGTCAAATGATGAGATACATTAAATCGCTGGAAGACAAAGACTTAGCTTTGAATCGTTCAATGATATCTTTAGGTAGTTGCACAATGAAATTAAATGCCGCTTCAGAAATGATTCCAGTTAGTAACCCGCATTGGAGTTCCATTCATCCTTTCGCACCAGCACATCAATGGGGCGGATATCAGGAAATGATTACAGAATTAGAAAAGGATTTGTGTCAAATTACGGGCTTCGATGCTTGTAGTTTACAACCAAATTCTGGTGCCCAAGGTGAGTATGCAGGTTTGCTTGTTATTAAAGCTTACCATGAAAGTAGGGGAGATCATCATCGAAATATTATTTTAATTCCTATTTCTGCTCATGGTACTAATCCAGCGAGTGCTGCTATGTGTGGATTCAAAATTGTAATCGTGGCCTGTGATGAAAGAGGCAATATTGATGTGGCTGATATGCAAGCCAAAGCGGAATTGCACAAAGATAATTTGGCTGGCCTCATGGTTACTTATCCATCTACACATGGTGTGTTTGAAGAAACTATTGTTGACATTTGCAAAATGATTCATAGCAATGGTGGTCAGGTATATATGGATGGTGCCAACATGAATGCCCAGGTTGGATTAACTAGTCCAGGCCATATAGGAGCGGATGTTTGTCATTTAAATTTACACAAAACATTTGCTATCCCACACGGCGGTGGCGGTCCTGGCATGGGACCAATCTGCGTGAAATCACAATTAGCGCCTTTTCTACCTACACACACCTTGCATGCAACAGGCGGTGTTACACCTATACATGCAGTAAGTGCTGCACCATTTGGTAGCGCAAGCATATTATTGATTTCTTATGCTTATATTAAAATGTTAGGCAACACAGGATTGAAGGCTTCTACAGAGTATGCGATTTTAAATGCGAATTACATGAAGGCGCGTTTAGAAAAAGAGTATAAAATATTATATACTGGAAGTAATGGAACTTGTGCACATGAATTCATAGTAGATCTTCGTCCATTCAAGGCTTCACATATTGAAGCTGAAGATGTTGCAAAACGGTTAATGGATTTTGGATTCCATGCGCCAACCCTTTCATTTCCTGTAGCTGGAACATTGATGATAGAACCAACAGAGAGTGAAGATAAAGCGGAGTTAGATCGCTTTTGTGATGCACTTTTAGCCATAAGAAAAGAAATTGAAGCGGTGGTGAATGGTACAGTGGACGAGAAGGAAAATGTATTGAAATATGCGCCTCATACACAATGGGTAATTACTGCCAACGAATGGAATAAACCTTATACGCGACAAGATGCAGCATTCCCTTTACCGTGGGTGAAACACAATAAATTTTGGCCTACAGTAAGTAGAGTGAATAATACAGTAGGGGATAGGCACTTGATTTGTACTTGTGAACCAATTGAAAATTATATGGAAAATTAGAAGGATGGAAAATTGGATTAGAAGGAAGTTTTAAATTCTAATCCTACAATTTTTATTTTTCCTGCAATTTAATCCGAATAGATTTGATGGCAGTTACCATATTTTACTATATTAGTGTCCTAATTTATTTTCCATGAGTAAAAAAAATAAAGCGAATCGAAGCAATGATATAGCGGAACAGGTGCAGGCCGTTGAAGCTAAAATGCCTATCCAAGAAGTTCAGACTAACGATGCCTCTATTTTTTCGAAAATAACATCAGGCTGGATACCCTATATTCTAATCGCTGTGATTGGATTTGCATTATACGCCAATACTTTTCACCATGAATTTGCCTTAGACGATGAATTGGTGGTTTGTCGCAATGACAATGTTTCAAAGGGGATTGCTGGTATTGGCGACATTTTTCACAATGATATTTTCGATAGTTATAATAAACAAATAAACGCTGAAGCAAATATGGCGGGCGGAAGGTATCGTCCTTTTGCCTTAGCTACTTATGCTGTTGAACAAGAATTTATTGGCACAAACCCAACTGGGTATAAACCAAACTCTTGGGACATCAATAAAAATATTAAAGGCGATCCAGAAGAAGACGTCAATAAGGATGGATTGTATAATGATTCGGATGTGTTTGTGAAAGGAATGACACTGCGCCATATAGATAATGTACTCTTGTATATTCTGAGTGTATGTGTTTTATTTTTCTTTTTAAGCGCTTACTTTTTTAAAGATAAACCCTTATTGGCATTGCTTATTTCCATCTTATTTTTAGTTCATCCTATACATACTGAAGTAGTAGCCAATGTAAAAAGTCGAGATGAAATATTGTCCTTGATGTTTATGGTATTGACTTTATACTATAGTTTCAAATATTATGAAGTCAAAAAAATGAAGGAACTGTTGCTGGCATGTGCTTGTTATTTTATTGCTTTGTTGAGCAAAGAATATGGCGTGAGTTTGTTAATCATCATTCCAGTGGCGATGTATGTCTATTTCAAAAAATTGAAGTTTTCAGAAATTCGCATGTTGCTCATCGGACTTGGTGTTTCATTTATGATCTATTACGCATTGCGAAGTTCTGTAGTATTGGATTTGAGTGAAACAGCGAGACAAGATCAAGAGTTATTGAATAATCCATTTCTCTACGCAAAAGGGATGGAAGCCTTTGCTACTAAGATTTTCATCAATTTGAAATATTTTGGTTTGCTATTATTTCCATACAAATTAAGTTGCGATTATAGTTATAACGTGATTCCATTTAGAAGCATGGCAGATGTTGGTGTACTATTTACCTTGTTGGTACTCATTGCTATGGGTGTGGCAATATTAGTTTCTATTCGCAAGCGTTTATGGTTTGCATTTCCATTATTGTTCATCATGATTCATCTTTTTTTAATCAATAATTTCTTTTTCAATATTGGTGCTACCATGGGCGAACGATTGGTATATCATTCTTCATTGGGTATTTGTATGTTGGTCGTGTATGGCATGTATTATTTGGTTACAGAAGTTTTGAAACAAAAAATAGCTCTGGTTGCTATCCTATTATTCCCATTGATTATACTGGGAAGTTATAAAACAATTTCTCGTAACCCGGCTTGGAAAAATAATATCGCGTTATATACAACAGATGTAAAAACCTATCCGAATAGTACCATGCTGAATGGGAATGCTTGTCTTTCTTGTTTTGAAATGAGCAATATGCCAAACAATGCGGATCGTGTAAATGGCTTATTGGATACGGCAACTAATTATGGATTGAAGGCATTGCAAATGCATCCTGGATATTATTTTACAGACATTAATTTGGGGCTGGTAAAAAATAAGCAAGGCAAAAAAGACAGTGCTGTCTATTATTGGTTGAAGGCAAAACAAATTGCACCGAACGAGCCATCCGTGAATCCATTGTTGGATCAGATGGCTGGCGAATATTATAATCAAGGACAAGGTTTCTTTAATCAGAATAATTTTTCAGAAGCATTGGTTTATTTTTTAAAATCCAATAAGGTAAGCCCGAAAGATTATAGACCACTTTATTTTATCGGCCTTACTTATTCTAAATTGGGTGACATGAAAAAGGCAAAAGCCGCTTGGGTAGAAGGTTTGTCGTATGCACCAAATGATCAAATACTGCAAAATGCGGTGAACTCGGTTGCAAATGAATAGGGAAGGGGATTTAAATAAAGGAGAAGAAATAGATTAAGGTATTTTATGGAACTAAATAAGTTTAAAATACGCCGAACCTTTAATTTGAAAAATGGGGGTTTAATTCTTTGCGGAAAAATATTAGAAGGAAGTGTAAAGAATGGAGATGCAATACTAGTTGATGGTTTGAAGGATAAATTAGAAATCCAAGCAGTTGAATATGTTGATTTTTCAAACGGAAACTTTGAAGTAGGTTTGATAATTGCAAAACAAGAAGCTGAACTATTAAATCGAATTATTCTAAATGACCTAGAAATGATTATTCATCATGGAAATACCGAATAGAGAGATTTTGATTCTAAGATTATTAACAACATTTCATTTAAATAATGTTGAACGAATCCTGTTTATTGATAATCCAATTACTCTCCAAGAAATAGAAATTTGCATTCAGGAGGAATTGAATAAAAATTTGACGTTCCCCTTAAGTGTAAATGATTCTGAAAGTTTTGAAGGATATTATATCAAGAAATTAGACAATGGCAATTTTGAATTAATATGCCAACGTAACCATCCATTAAACCCATTTAAGACAATTGAAAAATTAAATAAAAAGTATACTAATTTTAAAAAACTAATAATTGATTATTTGGATAAAGAATTTAATTTTAATATTGATGGAATTATTGTAAAAAAATAGTCGACTCCTGCCTTAGAGTCGAATAGTAACTATCTCAAATAACAAAACGGACTTTAAATTTCTGGGTGTAGACCCATATTATATTTTAGCCAAAGATATATTTCCCAATTAGGGAACTGAAGTATATATTTGAAAAAAAATATTTTGCGGGTAATTGCTAAAAGGATATTGCGAGAATTTTGGACTAACCATAGAGACTGTGAAGAGCAATTAAAGTCATGGTATCAAGCTAAATGGAAAAATCTGAATGAAGTAAAAAAAGAGTATCCAAGCGCAAGCATTCTTCTTGATAATCGAGTTGTGTTTAATATAAAGGGAAATACATATCGTTTAATAGTAAAATTTAACTTTGATTATCAAATGATCTGGATTCGATTTATTGGTACTCATTCTGAATATGATAAAATTAATGCAAACAAAATTTAATACACATGGAAATCAAACCAATTAAAACAGACAAAGATTATAATAAGGCATTAAAAAGATTGGAACTTATTTTTGATTCTAAACTTGGCACAAAAGAGGGTGATGAATTGGAGATTTTGGGAATATTAATTGACAAATATGAAAACGAGCATTTTCCCATTGGTTTACCTGACCCAATTGAAGCGATAAAATTTAGAATGGAACAGATGGGATTTAATCAATCTGATTTAGCAAATATTGTTGGTTTGAAAAGTAGGGCAAGTGAAATTCTAAATAGAAAAAGAAAATTATCTCTCGAAATGATTCGGCAGTTGCATTTGAGATTACATATACCAACAGATGTCTTGATTCAAGCGTATTAGATAAAGTGGAATTTCGCCAATCCTTTATTTTATAACACCCACAGCAATCAAAATAATAACTGCTGCACCTAAAACAATCCGATAATATCCAAATAATTTGAACCCATTTTCTTTCACAAATTGAATGAAAAATTTGATGGCGAAAAGGGCGACGATAAATGCAACAGCATTGCCTATCGTAAGGGTTATACATTGATGCGCATTGAACATGCCATTCACTTTGATATACTTCAATGTTTTATATGCTGTAGCGGCAAACATAGTAGGCACAGCCAAGAAGAAAGAAAACTCAGCAGCAGTGTCTCTCGAAACCTTTTGACTCATACCACCAATAATGGTCGCAGCACTACGACTTAGTCCTGGAAATACGATAGCTAAACATTGAAACAAACCTATCTTCAACGCTAAGCGATTATCAATATTTCTTTCATGGTGTATCGTTGGGTTTTGAAATAAGCGATCTACAAATAATAATAATACACCGCCTACTATCATGACAATAGCAATGAATAAAGGACTTTCGAGTTTGCTATCAATAAAATCATTAAGTAAAAAACCAAACACTAAAGAAGGAATAATGGCTAGTATCAGTTTGATATAAAACTTCGGATTTTTAAAATCTAGAAATTTTTTAAAGTATAAAACCACTACAGATAGGATAGCACCAAACTGTATACAGATTTCAAAGTATTTAGTAAAGTCATCACTTTCAATATGCATAATGGAACTGGTAATGACCATATGCGCAGTAGATGAGATGGGTAAAAATTCGGTAAGTCCTTCAATAATGGCTATGAGTATAGCCTGTAGCGTATTCACTTAATTAATCTTGCGGTTTAAATTTTTTCTATATAAAATATTTTCCTATTTGCTAATTATTTAGGTTTTTTCATGATAGCATAACCTTCAATAGCTAAGCCCAGTAAAACTAAAAATGGAGCTAATGTAATTCTACGAAAGCTGTAAATTTCACTTTCATTAAACACATTCGGGTCGGTACTTTTACCACCAGACATGAGCATATAGCCAAGAATAATGACTGCTAGTCCAACACCCATGAGTATATAATTTTGTTTGTCAAATAAGAAAGCAGTTTCGCCTAACATACTTTGTTTAGTACTATTAGATCGGTTAGGTGCAATATTGCTTGCTTTTGGTGTTTGTTCGTTGACAGTGATTTTAGACATGGGATTATTTTAAAAATTTGAATTAATATAAATCATCTAATTGGGTGCGAAGGTATTTAATAACGGAGCGATGTGTACTTAGTAAGGAAATAAAAATACCCATAGCTAATATACTGGAGCAAAGAATGATCATCCATTTGATGCTGGATAAACTTTTTAATTCTGGAAGCCAAGCCTCTGCAAAATACTTTAAGCAAAGCACCCCGATGATAGCGATAACCGCGCTGATGATACCATTAATCACACTTCGTATATTAAACGGTTTGGCAATGAACCAACGTGTAGCGCCAACCATTTGCATCGTCTTAATTAAAAAACGATTGCTGAACATGGCTAAACGTATGGTATTGTCGATTAGGATGATGACAGAAAAAATTAAGAACAGAGAAATGATGATGATGACAATACCAATGCGTTTGACATTACTGTTCATCATGTCTACTAAATTTTTTTGGTAAAAAACTTCCCGAACAATATTGCTTTGCTTGATAAACTTTTCTATTTTAATCAAGCTATCGGTATTCATATATTCCGATTTTAAATGAAAATTGACGGAAGTATACAATGGATTATAATCCAATACTTGCAAAAAATCTTCGCCAAAATCTTTCTTAAATTGTTCCGCAGCTTTGTCTTTTGTAATAAATTGAGATGATTTGGTAAAGGCTTGATTGTCTATAATTTCTTGCAACTTCAATCCCATTTCATCACGAGTATTGTCGTTGAGTATGATGGAAATTTCAATATTTTCTTTGAAGGATTTAGATAATTGACCTGCATTAATCACCAACCAACCCAATGAGCCTAATAAAAAAAGTACCAAAGCAACCCCAATAATGGAATAGGCATAAGTAGCCTTACCTTTCTTTACTTTTGAGCTTACAATTGGGTCATTTATCATTCGGGTTCAAATGTAAAAAAAATATTGTGAATAGGAACATCTGAATGGATATTAATCAAATTTAACTGGAGCTTTTGATTTTGAATAGGAGAAAGATAGGTTACCTGCTAGAATTTGAAGACTAATTAAAATGGATATATGAATCCTATCAGCCTTTCAAGGTTTTTAAATCCCGTAGCGATGAAATGATTATAGAAAATAGAAATGAGAAATTGTATTGAAACCCTGGAAGGGTGACATATAAAACCATATCCTCTTAATATATCCAACAAGTCAGATAGGAAAACGAATAGAATAAATGATTACAGTGTATTGGAGAGCATTATTTATTTTGCTTCATAACCATTTTGCGCGCTAGTTCAAACATGCCACAAAATGAAACGGCATCTGAAACGCCATGACCTACAACAAGTGGTTTTAAAATACCTAAAACGGGAACACCCGCATATAAACGGTGGTTGAATTTATCCAAGTATTCATCTTGAATATTTCTTTTTATTTTCACAACATCATACAAGGATTCTGCAAGTTTCAAAACGATATTTCCAGTAAAGCCATCTGTAATAATGATGTCCGCTTTATTGTCT
The DNA here is from genome assembly GCA_947476825.1 of Bacteroidota bacterium. Classification (GTDB taxonomy): domain Bacteria; phylum Bacteroidota; class Bacteroidia; order Chitinophagales; family Chitinophagaceae; genus OLB11. The sequence continues at coordinate 18,252 of CANJRV010000061.1, forward strand.
AAAATATCTCGACCTTCAATATTACCAATGAAATGAATGCTTTCATTTTCTTTCAGTAAAGTATACGTTGCCTGTGCTAAAATATTGCCTTTACCTTCTTCTTCTCCTATATTCAACAATGCAACACTTGGATTATCTTGCCCCAAAATATTTTTTGCATATTGAGTACCTAAGGTTGCGAAAGAATTGAGATGTTCTGGTTTACAATCGGCATTAATACCAATGTCTAACATCAAACTATAACCACCATTGATTTGTGGAACTGGAGTTGGAATGGTTGGTCGCGTAACGCCTTCCTGTGTTTTGATTACATGGGTAGCGCCCACCAACATAACACCTGTATTGCCAGCACTCATAAATGCATCTACTTCCCCTTTTGCCATCAAACCAAAACCAACTACCATAGAGGAGTTGGGTTTTTCTTTCATGGCTTTAATTGGATGTTCATGCATGCCAATTACTTCTTCCGTATGCAGGATAGTAATTGGTAAGTTGTTGATATCGCCTAGCCCTTCTCGAATAGAAGATTTATCACCAATTAATACTAAATGGCAATCTTCATATTTCTTTTGTAGAAAAGACAAAACACCCAAGCAAGATTCCTTAGGTGCATAATCTCCTCCCATCATATCTAGGGCTATACGCATACGTTAAATACGTTGATTAACTAGGCTTCGCCAGTTGGTTCTTCGGTAGCTACGTCTTTAATTGGTTTTTCCATTACCACGCGTCCACGATAGAATAGTTTATTTTCTACCCAATGAGCACGATGGCGCATATGAATTTCTCCGGTAGTTTTATCTGTGCTCAACGTATCAATTGTAGCTTTGTAGTGTGTACGACGTTTTGCGCTACGTTGCTGCGAGTGTCTTCTTTTTGGATTTGGCATTTCGCTTTATTTTATTGTGTTTTATGTTTTTTCAAATCATCCCAAATAGGGGGATTTGAAGAGTTTGTTAAGTTGTTTAAATATTGAATAGCAATTGGGTTACAAGTACTTATTCCATCTTTGTCATCAGGATGAATATGCTGTATAGGCACACTCAAAATAATGAATTCGTAAATCCAGGGTGATACATCTAAGATACTTTCAGAACGCCCTATATAAGCGACTTCTGCATCATCATCTGTTTTTTGTGCTACCAATTCATCATCAATTTGTTTGATTACAATATCAAATTCATCCCACAAAGTCATTGCATAATCATCTCCGCATCGGTCGCAAGGTATAGTAACGACGCCATCTATACGGAAATAAAGTAGAAAAATACTTTGTTTTTTGTCGAAGGATAAATGGATATTTATGCTTGAATTAGTAAATTCTGGTTTTTCAAATTTGTCAAAGAAGCTGTCATCAACTGCGTACGAATATTCGTGAATTCCGGGTGTAAGACCTACAAAAGCAATATCAAATTCCCTACGATTTTTCATACCCTCAAATGTTGACAGGGGGGCAAATGTAAATTAAATAATTAGAAAACAGACTTTTTATGGACAATTAATATCAGGCTCACTTTAAAATTATCCAGTTGATTTGGTAGAAGGTAAGAAATAAAGCCTTGTAATGCCTACTTGGTAAGCATTGTAGCGATGTATTTTATTTTCTTAAAGTAATAATAGTTTGAAGACTAAGATACCTTAGGCCTTATACAATATGTACTTTATCTGTTTCTTGTAGAGAATGAAGAACAGTGTCTATACATTTTTTGTTGGGCGATAAATGAAAATGGGAAATGTCATCTATACTTTGTTTCAATGCCAGCACTTCATTTTTAATGTCGAGGTTTTGCTGTATGGCTGCTTCGATGAGAGCAGAAATGTCTGGTTCTGTCTCTCCTAAGGCATAAAGTAATAAATCTTCAGATGTAAATTTTTGCATGCGCTTTTTATTTTATGCTTAAACGGAATATTTTCTATTATCGTATTGAAGGATTATTCTTTTTTAAAGAATGGCGAGAAATTAGAGATTAGGTTTGGTTAAAATGAAAAGGGGCAGTCCTTTTTACATAAGGAATTACAAACTTTTGAATTTAGGTTTCAAATCTGCCATTTTTGTTTTACACAGATAATTTTAGTAATGTATTAAATTGCTTTTAATAAACAATAAAAATGATTCTGTCGAAGTCTGCCACAACGTAAGCTGGTTATGTAGCTACTAGTTTACTTTGTATTCTAAACTAAGAATATGAACATACTAGATTTCAGTACACTCTACACTGACAATGAAAGTTGTATAACCCATTTCCGAAAAGAA
>CANJRV010000062.1 GCA_947476825.1 Bacteroidota bacterium
TCTTAATTCGGATACGCAAAACCAATAGATAATTTACTAGAAACCAATCGCAATGAATCATTATTATTTGCGACATTGTATAAGTAGGCATCTACATTCCCTTTTATTTTTACCACCTTTTGCCCATTTGCGTTGTTGGCATAATTTTCAAAACCTAAATAAGTAAATGAAATATTATTACTTTGATTAGCTGATGTATTGGTTTTATAGGATTTATAAATAGATCCATTTTTAGTATAGGTAATCACAATAGCAGAAGCATTGATTCGAGGTGATAAAGTAGTTGTAATTGTTGAGTCAACGGTATAATTAATATTTGCTAAATAATAAGACAATGCATTAAAACCAATATGCCTTTTATAGATACTGGTACATCCATTTTTAGTAGCGGTTAATGTGATGGTATACTTATTAGATACTGGTGGATTACTATAGGCATATGTATAATTTGCACCTGTACCATTTGCGCCATTTCCAAAATCCCAAACATAAGAAGTATAACCCAAATCGGCATCTACAACTGCATTGAAATTAGAGTCGGTTACAGCAGTAAATTTTACACGACAAGTTGAACCTGGGGTCACATCAATTGGAATAGAAATGGTATCCACTACACCATTCAATGCGCTGTATAAAGTTACCGATTTTACACCCACTCCGGAAAAGATATGCGAAGGGTTCATCATTTGTATTTGCGGCGTGCCATCTCCGAAATTCCAAGTGAAATTTTGATTGGTTCCACTACTTACTCCTGGCGAAAAATGGAATGTTTCATTCGTACTATTTGTAACGACAGAATCTAGAGAAAAAGATTTAGAATTTGAAGCACCATTCAATAAATCATAAATGGTTCCAGATAAATTAGTACCTGTACCAGATACCGCAACATCTTTCACTTCAAACTTCAATTCTGGTTCACAGGTAATGCAACTGTCATTGACAAATCCACCAACTAAAGTCATTAAACTTTGATTATCCAGATAGTAATTGGTTTGCATATAATTGTGATTGATGCCACCAAAGTACACCAAAGACTGCGTGCCAAGGGTACCAACAAATTGAAATGCTGGCTCTGCTGTCGGACTAGGCAATTCTTTTTTCTTACAGCTGTAAAACACAGTAAGAAGTGCAAATAAAAAAATTAAGTGTCTCATGATTTATTTATTTTAGTACTCATTTCTATGGAAGGAATATTTGAATCCAATGGAAATGCGCGTTTGTTTATCTTTATTGGTATTATTAAAATAAGTATTTTTAGTCATGTCTATAAATCCTTGCTGATACATCAATTGAAACATGATTCTATCCGACAATCTAAGTCCATAGCCGATTTGCGCAAACACATCCAATTGATTAAATCCGGTGCTATACCCAAATTGTTTTTTTGTACTTGCATCTTTTGTCTCCTTTACATCACTTGCAATATCATACGCATAAGATACGCCTAATGTTGCGCTTAAGAAATGATTGGATAGTAATTGATATTGAATAGAAAGTGGAACAACCATTTGGAACATCTTTTTATGGTCTACTGAAAACTCAGTAGAATCATATCCGAATGAATAAATATAATTCGTTTGCTTTTTCTCTGTGTTCAATCCATTGAAATAAGTGAATCCAACACTTGCTCCCATTGTAATTTTCTCGGCAATTGGTTTTTCAAATCCCATACCAACATAAGGAGAGAATCCCCACCCCATCGGCGAATTGACATTGCCTTTAAACCCTTTATTGGCATTCATTCCAGCAAAAATGAAGAATGAAAAAGGAACAGGTTCAAAGGTTCTTTGTATTTTTATTTGTTCAGTAGAAGGCACAATCGCCTCAATTGGTTCAGGAATACTTGCTGTAGTCGGTTCTGTATTTTCTGCTGACTTTAAGTCGTACAAAGTAATATGATCTATTACCTCTGGCACATAATTGCTTAAGGAAGCGAAGTAACGAGGATGATACTTAGTATTTGCTGAATTTGCAGTTTGTGTGTACTTTATGGAATCGGTAACTTTCATATTTCGCCCAGCAATATTGACTGTACCTGCTGGCTTATTAGCGGCCGCTGTTGCATTTGTAGTTTGATTCGGTGTTGCGTGATTGGCGGACAAATTTCCAGTAGTACTTGGTTTATTATGAATTGCCGTTACTGTTTCTTCTGAATCCGTGTTCAAGTCGCTTGGTGTTGCATCTTGCGAATGTGTTGCCTTTCCTTTGCTCACTATGGCTTTCTCTTGATTAGTTTTTTGTGCGTAAATGATCTTTGAATTTCGTGTCGATTTTTTTGGACTAGAACTATTGTTTCTACTAACTACTTCTCCAGCTGATGCTCCATTCTCTTGGACATTTGCGGTAATTTGTTGTTGATCTTTTGTACTAATTTCTAGATTCTTTTTCACTTCTACAACGGAATTTTTATTGGCAATTTTATTTTCCAATTTATTTTGATTTACATCATTCTCTTCTGTTTTCTTTTGAACTTTATTTTCCACTTCCGCATCATTTCTATCCGCGCTATTGGATGTATTTTCTGATATATTAGTATTTTGAGTATTCGGTGTATTAGAATCGGATGGAATAGAATTTTCTGTATTTCGAATCGTTGAAGGTGAATTTGTTTGTTTGCTTACTATATGTTCCGGGGAAGTTGATTTTGCAGATTTTAATTTTGGATATAAAAAGGCACTGAGCCCAATACCGATAACTACAAAAAACATAGACAAGCCTCTCCATAAAAAAGGTTTCTTTTTACTTTTCTCGTTATCGTCGAGAAGTACTTCCATCTTTTGCCAATATTCCTCCTTAAAGGAAAAATTGGTCATTTCTACTTTCTCTTGTAGAAAACTGTCCAGCTGATTATAATCTTTCTGCATGTGACGCTTGATTTAAAGGATAATTTGCATGTTGTAATTTTTCTGTCATCATTTTCCTAGCTCTGTGTAAATGCCATCTAGAGGCTTCTTCGCTAATATCTAGCATCGTAGCAACCTCTTTGTGTGAGTAACCATCGATGGCAAATAAATTAAGAACTGCCCTAGTTGTTTCTGGTAATTGATTCATCATTACAAATATTTCTTGGCTATCCATTTTACTTTCTGTAAAATCCATATTAAAATGGGTATTACCAATATTTGAATATTCTGTATCTATCGTAAATCTATTTCTTTCATTGTATTTCTGTTTCACTCTAAAACCATCAATGGAGGTGTTCACTGCAATTTGCTTCACCCACCCTGACAGTTTATTCAAGTCATTTATCGTGTGTAAATTTTTAATGATTTTTAAAAAACTATTATTCATACTCTCCACAGCCTCATCTTCATTGATTGTATATCGCTTGCAAACCCGAATCATGATTGGAAAGCAGTACTCATACAGCAATCGCTGACACTTGCGGTCATTCTGAATACATCCTTGTATGATTTCCTGCGATATCAAACTTACCTTTTTTTACGTGTTAAAAATACATTCTCATAGGCAAATTGCCATTTTTTATATTTACTTACCCTGAATACGAAGTTCACCCTCGATTTGTTAGCGATTATTTTAATTTCTCAGGCTATTTTTTTTTACTCTAACAGAAGACGTTAACTTCGCCCCGCTCAAGTAATATGTAAAGCAATTATATACCATGCAAAAAACAATTAAACAACTTCACCTAAGTAAAATAAATAAAGGTACTTCTACAGGTTCCATCTGGCTTGATGGCAAAGCAGAAAAATTAGATAGTTATTCCCCAGTCGATGGCAATTTGATTGCTAGCGTGGTTTCTACGTCAAAAAATGATTATGAAAAAGTAATCACACAAGCACAAAAAGCATTTCAAACTTGGCGACTTGTACCAGCTCCAAAACGAGGAGAAGTAGTTCGTCAAATTGGTGATCAATTGCGCAAATACAAACAACCATTGGGTGAATTGGTAAGTTATGAAATGGGAAAAAGCTTGCAAGAAGGACTTGGCGAAGTGCAAGAAATGATTGACATCTGCGATTTTGCAGTCGGTTTGAGTCGCCAATTATATGGACTAACCATGCATAGCGAAAGACCTGGTCACCGTATGTATGAACAATATCATCCACTAGGAGTAGTCGGTATTATTTCTGCATTTAATTTTCCAGTTGCTGTATGGGCTTGGAATACTATGCTGGCTTGGGTTTGCGGCGATGTTTGCATTTGGAAACCATCTGAAAAAACACCTTTAACCGCTGTTGCTTGTCAACACATAATTAGTGGTGTATTCAAACAAAATCAAGTTCCTGAAGGTGTAAGTTGCTTAATCAACGGTGGCCGTGAAGTGGGCGAATGGTTAAGTCACGACAAGCGTATTCCTTTAATTTCTGCAACAGGTAGCACACGTATGGGGAAAGCCATTGGCGCAGCGGTTGGTGAAAGATTAGGACGAAGTTTATTAGAATTAGGTGGCAACAATGCCATCATTATTACTGAAAACGCAGACATGAATATTGCTTTAGTTGGCAGTGTATTTGGCGCGGTAGGTACGGCTGGTCAGCGTTGTACCACAACTCGTCGTTTGATTATTCATGAAAAAGTATATAAAAAATTCATCGAAAAATTAGTTAACGCCTATCAACAAATTAAAATTGGCAATCCATTGGACGAAAAAAATCATGTTGGTCCATTGATTGATAAAGATGCTGTCAAAGCATATACATTATCCATCGAATCAGCGATAGCAGAAGGTGGCAAAGTTTTGGTTCCTGGCGGTATTTTAAAAGGCAAAGGATTTGAAAGTGGTTGTTATGTAAAACCATGCGTGATTGAAGCAAAAAATAATTTCAAGATCGTACAGCATGAAACCTTCGCCCCAATTTTATACGTCATGAAATATAAAACAATGGAAGAAGCAATTGCTATGCAAAATGATGTACCACAAGGACTTTCCTCTTCTATCATGAGCACGAATATGCGAGAAGCAGAACTATTTTTATCCCATGCAGGCAGTGATTGCGGCATTGCGAATGTAAATATTGGCACGAGTGGCGCTGAAATAGGTGGTGCATTTGGTGGAGAAAAAGAAACTGGCGGCGGTCGTGAAAGTGGCTCTGATGCTTGGAAAGTATATATGCGTCGCCAAACCAATACCATCAATTATACCGATAAATTGCCACTTGCGCAAGGCATCAAATTTGATTTATAGAAGAGAGTAGAACGAAAGAATTTTGTTGTAGCTTTTGATAAGCACTTATTTTATTTTTTAGCAGCTGCTAAAAAATAGTAATTCAATCTATCATAATATTGCTTTGCAAACTCGGCTTCCGTAAAAGGCCTTTGATTTGCCAACCAAGTTTCCATCGTAAAAATTTGCATGCCTGCTTCTTGCATCAATGCAAATATTTTATCCGGAGTGCTTTGATAATGATTTGACGCGCCAAGCCCATGTTCAAAAATGATAATAGGTTTCCACTTGGAAATTATTTTTTTTGCGCCTTCTAAAACCAATAATTCGCCGCCTTCCACATCAATTTTTATAAAGTCAATTCGAATTTCTGGTGAGAGTAAATTATCCAACAAATCGGTTTGTACCATAATAGATGTATCAACTTCATCCTTTCTATCATAATCTCTTTTCTTTAAACCACTATAAGATGGATTGCTGACTACATAATTGAAAGTAGTTTGTTCCTTGGCATTACTCAATGCGATATTATACATCACATGATTGGGTGAAGTATACTTCTTTCGAAGCGCTTCATACAAATCTGGAATGGGCTCAAAACCCATATGCAAGCCTTTCGGCGCATGTTTGATAGACAAATCAAATATTTCTCCCTTGTGACAACCAATATCTATACCATTGGAATCGACCTTAAAAACTTTTTTGATTACTCTTTTCGTTTGTACATCATAACGCTGGTTTTGCGTAAATGCCAATGGCAGTTTCTTCAATATTTTTTTTACCAATTGAATCATAAATCCTTTCTGTGTTACTTAGAAAAGGTAAATATAAAACCTTTTAATTTATCGACATTTTAAAAAGCCTAAGTCCTTGTATTTACAACGCCGTTAATTTTTCTAATATAGTAAATACTGCTGGACAAACCTCTGCATTTTTCAAGGTCAATGCTTCTCGTTTCAATAATACATCTTCATCTGTGTATGGAAATCGAGCACAATCACTTGGTCTAACATCGTACACCAAACAGGTGTTATCCTGCTGCAAAAAAACACAAGGTTGGCATTGATTCACATAATCTCCTTCCTCATCGATACGTAAATATTTTTGGATAAAATCACCTTCCTTCATGCCTAAATATTTTGCAATACGCTTAATATCTGGTTGTTTAAAACGAGGCGAATGGTTTTTACAACAGTTAGCACATTGCAAACAATCAATCTTCGAGAAAGCTTCCTCATGCAATGTTGGCAAGCGCTTAATGACTTCACGTTGATTGCATTTCTTTAAAAACTGACTATATTTTTTTTTATTTTCTTTGGCTGTTTTTTGCCAATGAAGTGGCATTTCATTCATCTACAGATATTGCGATTTTAAATTCTCAAGCATATCTGCAGTCATGGTTTCCAAATTATATTCAGGCTTCCAATTCCAATCTTCACGTGCATGCGTATCATCAATACTCTTAGGCCAACCATTTGCAATCTCTTGTCTGAAATCAATTTTATAGGTCATGGTAAAATCAGGAATATGCGCCTTAATACTTGCATAAATTTCCTTCGGCGAAAAGCTCATACCACCTAAATTATACGAACTACGAATCTTAATATCTTCTTTTGGCGCCTCCATCAATTCGATGGTTGCACGTATCGCATCTGGCATGTACATCATCGGCAAATACGTTTCTTCATTCAAAAAACATTCGTAATCTTTATCTCGCAATGCTTCATGATATATCTCTACTGCATAATCTGTAGTACCTCCGCCGGGTGCAGATTTATAACTTATCAATCCTGGGTAACGAAGACTGCGAACATCCACGTTATAATGTTTGTGGTAATATTCGCACCATCTTTCACCAGCAAATTTACTGATGCCATAAATGGTGGTTGGTTCAATGATGGTATGTTGTGGTGTATTTTCTCTCGGACTAGTAACGCCAAAAACTGCAATCGAACTTGGCCAATAAACCTTTGTTAATTTTTCTTCCTTCGCAATTTCCAATACGTTCAATAAACTTTGCATATTGATATGCCATGCCAATGCTGGATTTTTTTCTCCTGTTGCAGAAAGAATAGCAGCCAATAAATACACTTGGGTAATATTGTGTCGTATGATTAATACATGCAACATTTCCTTATTCATCACATCGCAACTCACATAAGGACCTGTACCTTTAAGTAGCTCATGTTCATCGCGCAAGTCGCTTGCAATCACGTTATTAGCGCCATACATTTTACGCAGTTCAGTGGTAAGCTCCACGCCTATTTGTCCACAAGCGCCTATCACAAGGACTTTCTCTTTTACAATTGTCATATAATTATTTGAGTCGCAAATATAAGGATTGACTTTGTAATTTGATGGGTTGATGAGATTGGTTATTCTACAATTGTTATGAGGTTTAACTGTAGCGTATTTTTTGAAAAAAAATTAATGCTACAGTAGGGCGGCAGACACGCTTTTCGTTACAATCTTTTTGCTGCAGAGCCAGCAAAAAGGATTTCCACTACAATCGTTGCCGCAATACAGTCACTAAAAAAGCTGAGTTGCTGAACGTATTTTTTTTAAAGTCTACGACATAATGATTAATTTATTTGCCCAAGGAAGGCTTCGCTCAGAGTGAAGCCTTCCTTAAAATCTTAATTAATTATGCTTCACCTCAAGTGATTGGATAAATCAAATTCTCTTTTTCAGCACCTAATTGCTGTTCGACATGTTCGTCCCTGCGGCATGTCGAACTATAAATAAAAAAAGTTCTCTGAACTTACCACAAAATCAAGAAATGAATTTACAATTAAACAATGGCAATTGCGAATAAGGGTTATTAAGTGGCTAACAAAGGCTCGGAGAGCCTAATTTATCTAAACTTCGGGATGCCGCAGATGCCGAACATCCCGAAGAGCTGATGATTACTTTATTTGCTCAAGGAAGGCTTCGCTTTGAGCGAAGCCTTCCTTAGAATCTTAATTAATTAAGCTTCACCTCATATGATTGGATAAATCAAAATATCTTTTTTAGCACATCCCATGTTGAAACCAATACCTCCATCTTTTTTTCTGTTTCTACAAATTCCTTTTCTACTTGTGTTGTTATTGGCCTATCGCTTTGTTGCATCATTTCTAATAAAGTAGTAAAAGAATTCATAACAGAATGAAAATCTGCCTCCTTTAGTTCTTTTAAATTAGTCTTATCATTCGAATTGCTTCTGTCAATTAAAAACCTAAAAATTTTATCTAGTTCTTGTTCATTTACCTTAGCCCTCAAGTGTTGTACACGAAGTTTATTTAGTTCTTCCTCCATTTCCATACATTTTATTTTATTGCGATAACAGCGCAAAGACAAATCATGTTGCTTCTGCAAATCTTGTAAAGAAGTGGTAACTCGTGGATCCATTTTGATAGAAAATGTTTGCGTATATTTTTGTCCATCTACAGTCAAAACTGCTTCATACTTGCCAGGCATCACCCATGGCGAAGTGGCTTCTGGCGCGGTGTTCCTATAAGTCGCACCAATAGAATAAGTTGCAGTTTCATTCAATGGTTGATAATGCATATCCCATAAAAAACGATGCGCACCTTTTTGTGCAGATAGAATTTGTTGCGGTCTTATCCAATATTCTGGCACATTGCCTGCTGGTATTGTATACAAAGTATCCTTATTGGTATAAGTTCGTATGAGATGATGTTGTGCATCAAAAATTTCTAGTTTAACATCGCTTCTTGCATCTTGCAAATAATAATCCATCATAGCTCCATCTGGTGGATTTTGTCCTGCTGGTTCTTCTTGTGGAAGAGGCGTATCCGTATACATATCCCAACGTACACGAAATGCTGTTTGTGGTTTGTATAAAATATCAAGCCCACTTGTGATCGATTTATTGAGTTGACGAAGCGTAGAAATATTATCTAAAATCCAAAAGCTTCTACCATGAGTTCCAACCACAATATCATCATCCTTTATCACCAAATCACGAATGGAAGTTGCTGGCATATTCAATCGAAGACTTTGCCAATTTTCACCATCATCGAATGATACATATACTGCACGTTCACTACCAGCATACAGCAAACCCTTGCTTACTGGGTCTTCTCGCACCACATTGATTGGATCGTTAGGCAAGCCATTTGTAATTTCTTTCCAAGTTTTTCCAAAATCATTCGTTTTATAAATATGGGGATGCTGGTCATCACAACGAATTCTATTCACGGCAACATAAGCTGTTTGTTTATCAAAATGACTCGCATCTATCATTGAAATTTTACTCCATGAAGTGACACTTGCAGGTGTTATATTTTTCCAATGCAACCCACCGTCAGTCGTAATATGAATCAGTCCATCATCCGTCCCGCACCAAATGGTTTTGATATCAAACTGCGATGGCGCAACGGTATAAATCACACCTCGCCTTTTCATTTTTTTCATTTCCTCATTGGTATAGATGCCAATATTATTTGGGATATCCCATAGTTCTCGACTCAAATCTGGGCTAATTACTTGCCAACTCTTGCCGCCATTCAAAGTTTTAAAAAGTACATTGCCAGCATAATATAAAGTTTGCTTATCCACAGGGCTGAACAAAATAGGAGCAGTTCGCAAAAAACGATACTTGCCGCTGCGCACTGCTTCAGGAGAAATATTTTGTACTTGTCCAGTTCGTTTATCGAAGCGTGAAATTTTTCCACCATAAATAATATTTGGATCATGCGGATCTGCCGCTATATAACCATACTCCTCCGCACCTACTGGATGCCATTCACGAAATGTAATACCGCCATCATTACCTCGTGATGCTATGCCCACGCTCCCACTTTCTTGTTGCCCACCATACACATTATATGGAAAAGCATTGTCAGTGCTCACATGATAAAATTGTGCAGTAGGTTGGTTATACCAAGACGAAAAAGTTTCACCGCCATTCACAGTGATGGCAGCACCTTGATCACTTGCAATTAAAATAATTTCTGGCTTGTATGGATTAATCCAAACTCGATGATAATCATCTCCACCCGGTGCTCCTCGAAATGCTTTCCACGACATGCCACCATCTATTGATTTCCATGTAACGACATTCGCATCGTATACAATATCTGCATTTTTTGGATCTACTTTTATTTCTGCAAAATCGCTACCCCTACCCCAATAGCGTTCATCTGTTTGTATTCTACGCCAACTCTCCCCTGCATCATCACTACGATATACACCGCCAGCTGCACCAGCATCCACCACGGCATACATCCTTTTTGAATCCGAAGGGGCAATACAAAAACCAATTCGCCCAAGACCTTGTTCGGTAGTAGGTAATCCTTTAATTATTTTTTTCCATGTAGTACCGCCATCTATACTTTTATACAAACCACTTTCTTTTCCATTCCAAGCGCCATTCTCCCAAGGTGCCAATCGACCAGCATACATATCTGCAAAAATGATATTGGAATTATTGGGATCTATAGTCACTTGTATCGCACCTGTATTTTCATCGATATACAATACACGTTCCCAAGTATCACCACCGTCTGTTGTTCTATACACACCACGTTCTGTATTCGCACCATACGGATGACCCAAGGCAGCAACAAAAACAATATTGTAATTATTGGGATTAATAGCCAATCCACCAATTTGCTGCGCAGCTTGTAAACCTTTATTCGTCCATGTTTTACCAGCATCTATTGATTTATAAATACCATCACCTACAGACAAATCAGGACGTTGAATACCTTCCCCACTAGCTACATAAATTATTTCTGGATTAGAATTTGCAACAGCCACATCACCAATAGAACCAGTTGGCTGATCATCAAAAATGGGAAACCAAGTACGACCATAATCAGTCGTTTTCCAAACGCCTCCATTATTGACACCGATATAAAATACATTGGGTTGTTGAGGCACGCCCACAGCACCAACAGTACGTCCACCTCTATAAGGCCCTATCATACGCCATTGCATGGCATCAAAATAATTCGGAGTAAAGGATTGTGCGATTCCTTGTAAGCACAAGCTGAGTAAAATAAATAAGCAAAGGATATTTTTATGCATATAAAAAATGTATCCTACAAATCTAAAAATATTGCTGAAGAAAATGGAATTATATTTTGTAACGGAATAGATTACCTCGCCCTAAAACGTTGGCATTATTGGAGATTTCATCAACAATAGTAAACAAAATTAGAGTGCTTTACAGCAAACTAAGATATTCATGAAGATAGCATTTATCCTTGTAACAATTCTCTATTAGCCAACAACACAATGATGAAAATAATTGCGATTAAAATGACTAGTCCTACTATCCCTATCCAAGCAGCTCGCCAATTTGAAAAGGTTTGCCCTCCTGTTTCTATATGAGCCTTAATAGCGTCTTCTTGAAATTTCTTTACTAGAATTTGGGCTATACCTGTATAGATTATTGGAATAATATAATTTGGCACCTTCTCTACATTCGGAATTAAAAACAATCCACCAAAAATAACGATGGTACTTACAATAGAAATAATCCAAGTAGTCTTTACTTTTCCTAATTGACCGAGTTGTTTAAAGTTTTCTGCGATTAAATAACCTGCTACCAAAGGCCCGCCAATAAAGGTTCCTAAATAAATTGCTTTGTCTTTATATAGTTTATATGTCGGTATGGGTTGCAATACATTTTCTTCCATTTTTTGTAAGTTTTAAATAATTATTGATTCCAAAAATTGAATAAAATTTAGCAGAATAAATGTTTTTTTTTACAATTTCAGTTTATGCGTGTATTACCATCACCAAACTTCCCATCTTCAATCGAACAACCTAAAGTTTAAATCTCCGTTACTTTTAGTATCACACAAACCTAACTATTCATTTTTATAAATCAAAATAGACAGTTCTCCGGAGCAGTATTATTTCTATGCAAAATAATTCAAAGCCATTACAATAGTAATTCAAAAAAAATAAAAAAATATTTTCATTGATGTGGTTCTTTCAGTTTACCTATTCGTCTGCCAATTGCATTGCTTAATTCTATGAAGAAAATAAATGTAACTAAAATAACTGCACAGTCTATCCCATTAGAAAGCACCTCATTATTTTCAATCTGAATTAGTTTTAAACTTGCAATCGCTATTGCCAATGTGATGGTTGAGATTAAAAGCCCACAAACTAAATTCCAATACCATGTAAAATCGAGTAGCCAAATGGTGGCTGTCAAAGTAAATCCTAGAAATAATGCGATGGCTAATCCAAATATCCATCCACCGCATGGTCCATGTGCAAATAGAAGGATCAAAATACTTATCAGAAATATGGACTTACCGTATTTCGAAAGCCTAGTTTTTGTTCCTGTCTTCACGAACCTTTATTTTCTAGATAAAAATGGATTGAAACAACAAATGCAGCCTATGCATTATGCCGATATTATCATGTTTGTTTATTCTAGCCATTACTAATTGATTCATTTAAAATAGAATGTAAATTACTAAATTCCTTACTGCGTGATACTCACCAGCTTAGCATAATTTTTATGCTTCGTCATCACATTGACTATATAATTTCCTTGCGACAAAGCAGGTAAATAAATAGTGGTACTGAGCGCTTGTATATTTTTTCGGAATAAAATTTCTTCTCCAGTCAATGAATAAACTTGTACGGATTGAATATCACTTGCATCACTTTTGATGGTCAGTTTTTTCTGCGCCGGATTGGGATAAATAGTAATATTGTCATTTGGCTTGTTGATATTATTCACCATGATTGGTACTGCTGGACAAGAATCATTCTTCACATGCTGAATGAATGTGTCGAGATAAGCAATTGGGTAATGATGGCCATAAAAATTATAAGTAAATTCTATTCGACAATTATTTGGCAATGTCGAAAAAGTATCTTGCAAACTGTGCGTTGTGTATTCATATAAAATTGTAGATCCGTCACCATCTCCATAACTAAACAAATAATAAGTTGATGTATTCGCCATTTTCGATTTAATAGAATCTAAGCTATATTTTTTTAATTCATTATAGTAATACGGGTTTTCAAAATTAGTTAAAGGAAAACCATCATAATCCGTTGTAGACAAACCAGATGCACAATTAACCCCATCTGCGCCTCCTTCCATGCCAGCAATTAGCGCCACAAATCCTGCATTCGACAATCCCAACACAATTACTTTATTGTATCTCAATTTCAAACACTTTACGATGGCAGTACATTCTATCGTCATATTGGCTGCCCAATTGATGCCATGCATATCTGTATAAGGAGTAAAATAATTGTAATCCAATTTCATGCAATCACCACCAACTTTTTTCCAAATGCTACGATAATCTTCATTGGGTTTTGCATAGGCATACACATCCCCATGTTGCAAACATTTATCCTTAATAGGCATTGGCTTATTCATATAGTACGCGGTATCACCTGCTGCTATATGCCAACCATCATGTATGCCATAACCAGGTATTATTAAAAAAGCTGTTGTGGTATCCACGACAGATTTATTGTAATAGCCATACCAATTTTTTACAAAAGTATCAATCGAAAATGTTCCTTTCACTTCTTGTAATACGGTATCATACCATGGTATTTGATTGTGCAAACCCAAAATTGGCGTAAATACATTAAATGGTACTATATTTTCTAAATGCTCTGCATTATCAATAGAAAAAGGACATTCCTTAGCAATGGTTTTTCTCAAATCATCATAACCTGAAATTTCATCTAAGATAAAATTATTAGAATCTGGGGTATAAAAAGTAATGGCAGAGTAATCAGTGAAGAAATTGTTTATATCAAAAGCCTGTGAAGATGCATTGAAATAAAGACTTGCGAATACAATAGAGAATAGAATAATTTTTTTCATAAATAGAACTTAAATGATTTGAAACAAAATGAGGAATGCAACAAAAGTAATAGATATATTGGAAAATGCAATAACCTGTAAGAAACTTCAAAATACAAATACCAAATTCCAAAACACGAATACTAAATACTTTTCACTTTAATTCCAGTTGCGAATTCTGACTTTCCATAATATTTCTTTGCACCATTGTTATGATACATTGTTCATTTGAATTATCATTCCGAAATAGAAATAGCAAATTAACTTGCAACTTCAAACAAATAGAATATGAAAAAACTTTTAAAATATTTTATACTCCCCATAGGGATAATAATCCTGCTCTTGATTATTCATTTTATTATGATCAAAAAGCTGGACAACATAGTTTTGGAAATGAGTAATTTCTACGTCGAAAAATTAGACGAAAATCTACCTTATTCCATTCCATCAACATTTATTGAAGGCGAAAGATTTTACATTAAACTTCCTCTGGCAAATGGCGACACCATCTTAGCACTTGGCGATACAGGCGGTGGCAATTCCATGATGCTTCCTGCTACTGTGAAGAAAAAAAATCTCAGTGCTAAAATAAGCACTGGATTACTGAAAGGCATTATGCCAGTGCATTACATCTTGTTTAAAGATTTGGTTTCCGATGTTCATTTTCCACAACCATCTCCTTTGCGAAGTTTTATTATTCGTCAACCATTTACTAGATTAAACGAACCATCCTTATTCATTCCACCTATGGATGAGGAAATGGAATTCATTACGCAATCCATGCCGGACATGGAAGTTTTTTTGGGTCAAAATTTCTTTATGAACCATGCATGGACAATCGATTATATTCATCAAAAGATTACAGTAAATACGCCTCTCACAGAGCAAGACAAAAGCAATCCAAATGTGCAGAAATTAGGATTCAAAAAAAATAACAATGGAGAAAATATTTTTGGACACCCTAGCATGTATATTGAAGTGAATGGAGAAAGAATAGACGTATTGTTTGATACTGGCGCAACTATTTCATTATCTGATGATGGCAAGAAAGCATTGAACAGGAATATAAAAACTATAGGCGGTTCGTTTATTGCAGCGTCCATCTTTAATAAATGGAGAAAAGAACATCCAGAGTGGAAGTATTATCCAAAAGCGGATATGAAAAATGACGTGATTGAAGTACCCATCATAAAAATTGGAAGCAATGAAATTGGGCCAGTCTTATTTGCAAAAAGGGCAGACGAAAATTGGTCAACTGGCATGATTAATACGATGGACAAAGTGGTGAAGGGTGCAATTGGCGGATCTGGATTAAAATATCTAAAAGTTACCATTGATTATAATTCAGAGTTGATCAAGTTTGAAAAATAAGATCTAAAAAATGGTAACGAATAAATATTAACAAGTTCTCCGATTTCCAGATAAATAGTATCCTTTAAACACCAAAACAAGTAGCAGCTTTTATTCTCAAGTTCATTCTTTTGACAAGACCGTATTCTTAGTTTGTTTTTTACCATCCATTTTTCCTTTCTTTCTCATTTGACCATTTTATAGATACCTTTGAAAACGATAAGACGTAAATAAACAGTCTAACATTGTGTTGCGATCCTACCACAACTCACCTTTTTAAAGTAATCACGAAACATGTCAGAAAATCCATTCCATATATCCGGTTTGACAAATGAGCAGGTCATTCTTGCAAGAAAAAAATTTGGTATAAATAAATTAGATTACAAAAACACCAATAATTTTTTGGACACGGCAAAAAGAATTGCCGAAGATCCAATGATGATTCTATTATTGACAGCTGCTTCTATCTACTTTATTAGTGGCAAAATAGGTGATGGCATTTTCCTGAGCGCTGCCATCATTTTACAAACATCCATTTCACTCTATCAATATTCTAGAAGTAAAAATGCATTAGAAAAACTAAAGGACTTTTCGCAGCCCACTTGCAAAGTGATAAGAGATGGAAAGACGCAAGAAATTAAAAGTGAAGACATCGTAGTTGGCGATAGCCTAATGGTGGAAGAAGGCACCTTAATTCCGGCCGATGGAACCATCCTTCAATCCAATGATTTTTCTGTAAACGAATCCATACTCACTGGGGAGTCATTAGCTGTTTTTAAGGATAATGAAAAAGAAGATAAAAATATTTATAGCGGTACTATGGTGGCTAGCGGTTTAGCCATTGTATTGATAACTGCGATTGGAAACGAAACCAAATTAGGTAAAATTGGAACTAGCTTAGAAAGTATCACCGAAGAAAAAACACCATTGGAAATTCAGATTGCAAATTTTGTAAAAAAGATGGCGATTGCAGGTGCAATCGTTTTTGTAATTGTATGGGTTATTAATTATTGGCATTCTAAAGATATACTCAACAGCTTACTCCAATCTTTAACACTTGCCATGAGTATTCTGCCAGAAGAAATACCCGTTGCGTTTACCACTTTTATGGCATTGGGTGCTTGGCGTTTAATGAAAATGGGAATTGTGGTAAAGCAAATGAAAACAGTAGAAACATTAGGAAGCGCTACTGTAATTTGTACCGACAAAACAGGAACTATCACTGAAAATAAAATGAGTTTGGCGAAACTATTTTTGTTATCGTCTAATAAAATTTCGGAGCCAAACAAAATACAAACCGACGAGGAAAAAGAACTTGTCCGAATAGCCATGTGGGCAAGTGAGCCAATTCCATTTGACCCGATGGAATTAGCATTGCATCAAACCTACAAGGAAATAACGCAACACGATGAACGACCTAATTATAAACTTGTACACGAATATCCATTAGAAGGCAAACCGCCTATGATGACGCATATTTTTCAGGACAAAAATGGCAATAAAATTATAGCAGCCAAAGGTGCACCTGAAGCATTGATCAACGTGTCAAATCTTACAGCAACAGAAAAGGAACAGATAAACACAGCCATTCAATTTTTGGCGAAAGATGGCTATCGAGTTTTAGGTACAGGTGTATCTGATTTTAGTGGTGAAAATTACCCAGAAAAACAACAGGATTTATCCTTTCATTTTATCGGTCTTGTTGCATTTTACGACCCTCCTAAAAAGAACATTCAAAAAGTATTGGAAGATTTTTATACCGCAGGAATTGCTGTAAAAATAATAACAGGCGATAATGCAGAAACAACTACAGCCATTGCCAAACAAATTGAATTTAAGGATTATGAGAATAGTATTACAGGCGATGAACTCATGAAATTAAATGATGCGGATTTACAAGAATGCGTCATGAACACCGCCATTTTTACCCGCATGTTTCCAGAAGCAAAATTGAAAATCATAAATGCATTAAAACGCAACAAGCAAATCGTTGCCATGACTGGCGATGGCGTGAATGACGGTCCAGCTTTGAAGGCTGCACATATTGGTATTGCGATGGGTAAAAAAGGAACTGAAATAGCCAAACAAGCAGCATCCTTAATTTTATTGGAAGATGATTTATCTAAAATGGTGGATGCCATTGCCATGGGCAGAAAAATTTACGCTAACCTAAAAAAAGCAATTCAATATATCATATCAATTCATATCCCAATCATTTTAACAGTATTTATTCCATTGGCTTTAGGATGGATTTATCCTAATATCTTTTCACCTGTTCATATCATTTTTTTAGAAATAATTATGGGACCAACCTGTTCTATCATTTATGAAAATGAGCCAATGGAAAAGAATACTATGTCACAGAAACCAAAACCATTGAGCAACACTTTCTTTAATTGGAAAGAGCTATCCATCAGCATTATACAAGGTTTGGTCATAACCGCTGGGACACTATTTGTTTACCGATACGCCATTTACCATGCTTATAGTGAAGACTTAACAAGGACAATGACCTTTACCGTTTTAATAGTCGCAAACATTTTTCTTACTTTAATAAACCGCTCCTTTTACTATTCTATTTTTACAACACTGAAGTATAAAAACAACATGGTTTTTGCTATCATTTTTATAACCATCGCCATTGTAGGACTATTGCTTTTTGTAAAACCTTTGACCCTATTTTTTGAATTCGAAACATTAAATTGGATACAACTGATAACGTGCATCGCGATAGGTTTCATTTCTGTAATCTGGTTTGAATTGGTGAAACTATTCAAAGCTTAATCTCCCAAATTACACATCATCCATTGCTACATTTCCATCGCATAAAAACAGACTAAATGTAGGAATCATGTTATTCTCTTCTTTTATTGTGTAAGACATACAGCAACAATATTTCCAACCTTTGTTCTGTTGTAAAAAATTTACAGCAGTACAAGTGCTCACCATGAAAAACAATGTAGAATTACAAATAGACGTTCAAAACGCAATCAAATGGAACCCTTTATTGCATGATGAAGAAATAGGCGTTAGAGCTAAGGACGGTATAGTTTTTCTTACTGGCGTATTGGATTGCTGTGCTAAGAAAACAGAAGTAGAAAAGGTAAGCAAAAACGTAATTGGTGTAATAGCTCTAGTTGAAAATCTGATCATCCAATTTCCAAGTTCATGGAAAAAATCGGATGCCAAAATTATGCAAGAAGTAAAGATGGCACTACAATCCGATTGGTCGATTCCCAATGCCAAAATTACGGTCAAGGTAAAAGATGCATGGGTTACATTAGAAGGTGAACTGCTTTGGAATTATCAGAAAGAAGCTGCAGTAAATGCACTAAACGATATCATAGGTCTTAGAGGCATTACCAACAATATCCACATCAAAGAGGAAATACACGATGCGCTAGAAAAGAAAGATGTGGAAGATGCGATTGGTCAGAGTTGCTTAATGGATGATTGTGATATTCATGTTTTGGTATCTGGTACAACGGTCACCTTAACGGGAACAGTGAACTCTTGGAATCAAAAAGAGGTAGCTTCTTCTGTAGCGAAAAACACAGCTGGTATTTGGCATGTAAAGAATGAACTTGTTGTGGATTATTACTACGCATTATTCAACCAATAATTAGAACACGATGGACAAAACACACTTTTACGAAGTCAATTTACTATGGAATGCAGCAACGCAAGGAACATTGTGTTCCCCTAAAATTGCGAGCAAGATTAAAGTGGATACACCACCCGAATTTACAAATGGGACAAAAGAAAAATGGACTCCCGAACATTTATTTATTGCTGCGGTTAACTCTTGTTTAATGTCTACATTTTTATTGGTTGCCGACAATTCAAAATTGCCCTTCATTAGTTTTGCCTGCAATGCAGTTGGAAAAATCGAAAAAATAAAGGGCAAATATGGCGTTACAGAAATCGTTTTAAAACCTACCCTAATTATACCTTCCACGCAAAATGAAAGCAAAGCAAAAAAGGTTCTAGAGATGAGTGAAAAAGCTTGTGCCATTACCAATTCCATAAAAACAAAAGTCACCTTGGAACCGATTATCACTATTCAATAATCAAAGAATGAAAAAAAAGAGGATGAGAAAACAAAGGTAGACTCGTAAAAAAACTGATGGAGGCAATGCTGCAAGAAATGTAAATAATTTCTCTCCCTACATTTTATTTTTTTTACCTACACGATTTTTATTGCATAAATGAAAATACAAAATATGGATACCCTATACCTTTCTTCAAAAAGTGAAGCATGTATTTTTATTGGAATGTCTTTTATACATCTTTCAAAAATCTAGGTATTGTATCCGTTCAATGAAACGGGACCAATTTGCTTTGCTAGATAGTTTTTATACGTAACAACAAATAACTTTCTGAATCCCTTGATGAGTTAGGTGCTATCGAAGTGATAACTTTAATGAATCTATTTCCAATTTATATTGTCTTTCGAAAAAAGAGTTTTCTAATTAACTGATATAGTAGGTTTACAAAAAGTATTAGACGAATATTACTGTATTCAATACTATTAGATTTTTATATTTGTTTTTTGATTAAGCAAACACTTTTTGAGAACATTAAACATACCAATAATATGGGTCAATAATATTGGAGTAGCAGAGAACTATTTACTGCATTAGAATACAATAAATGGGATAAGTTTTTAAATGTAATAGACAAAGCAAAGGAAGCGTGTAAGAATAGTGGCTTTGATATTTTAGCCCATTTTCCCCGGGTGGAGAAAATGGTTGAGATTGGCTCTGGTACCATGAAAGATTTAGGCGATTTACATCTTACAAGATATGCTTGTTATTTGATTGTACAAAATGCAGACAAAAAGGATAACAAGGAAGAGAACCTTGTAGCCTCCTGTTATTATTGCAATAATGACAAATCAGACACTTTTACAAGCGAACTTTTTAAAAACTATTTTGGATATTACTGCAAAATCCGGTTTAAGTTGACCACCCCCCACCGGTTGAAACTGACCACCCTTCGCCGGTTCAAATTGACCAGTGCTGACCGGTTCAAATTGACCACCTGAAAGAGGGTAATATTTTGATGGATTATTTGCGGTCATTTAGGATTAAA
>CANJRV010000063.1 GCA_947476825.1 Bacteroidota bacterium
GTTTTGATAAATCTCTTTTAGAAATACCAGTTTTTTCATGTTTCTTAATTTCGATAAGTACAAGAAGACGTTTACCGATCAGTTCACCATGCTTGCGTTGAAGTGATCGAAGTTCGGGGATTGTTTCTGTAATTGTAATTTGAAGTGGCAAAGCCATGTTATATTTATTATATAGTCCAAAGATAATACAAAAAAAACTAATTCCAAATATTTGGACTACTTATTATTTATAATTGGTATAATTATGTGGGAAGTCGAAAGTAAAGGAAGTTGGAAGAGAGTAGTTCTTAAGGTGAATTATTTGAAAATTGGGGGATTTGAAGATGAAAGAATGATGTACTTGGGCTTTGTATTATTGAGATTAAATAAAAAATGCCCAGCGATTGCTGAGCATTTTTTATGAGTTGATTTATAAAACTATTCTTCATCATCGAACTGAAGCGATTGCTTGGAGTTCATCATGATTTCATATTCATCTTTACTACCTACAATGATGTCTTCGTATTCTTTCAAGCCTGTACCAGCTGGTATTAAATTACCAGTGATTACATTCTCTTTCAAGCCCCACATAAAATCAGATTTACCAGCGATGGCAGCTTGCGATAATACTTTAGTTGTTTCTTGGAAAGATGCTGCAGATATCCATGAGAAAGTACCTAAAGAGGCTTTGGTAATACCTAACAAGTTAGGACTAGAAGTTGCAGGTTGTGCATTTCTATATTGTACCAAAGTCTTATCATTTCTACGTAACAATGAATTCTCTTCGCGAACTTCACGTAAAGTAGAAATTTGACCTGGTATCATTTTTACTGACGAACCAGCATCGGTTACTACTATCTTATCAAAGATCCAATCGTTCTCATCTTGGAATTCCAATTTGTCTACGATATCTCCTTCTAAGAATTTAGTATCACCAGCATCTTCGATGGTTACTTTACGCATCATTTGTCGAACGATTACTTCAACGTGTTTGTCATTGATTTTTACACCTTGCAAACGATATACTTCTTGAATTTCATTCACCAAATATTCTTGAACTGCAAATGGACCTTTGATAGAAAGGATATCAGAAGGAGTAGTAGAACCATCACTCAATGGTGTACCAGCTTTAATATAATCTCCTTCTTGAACAATGATATGTTTTGCCAAAGGCACTAAATATTTCTTAATAACACCGTCTTTACTCTCAATGGTAATTTCACGGTTACCACGTTTTACACCGCCGAATCCAACAACACCATCAATTTCTGCAACAACTGCAGGGTTAGAAGGGTTACGTGCTTCGAACAATTCTGTAACTCGCGGAAGACCCCCAGTGATATCTCTAGAACGACCCATCACACGTGGAATTTTTACTAAGATTTGACCACTTTGAATTGAATCACCATCGCTCACCATCAAGTGAGAGCCAACTGGCACATTGTACGTTTTATTGTCCTTACCTTCTACAATGATTGCTGGTAATTTAGATTTATCTTTTGTTTCAATAATTACCTTTTCACGTAAGCCTGATTGTTCATCCACCTCTTCGCGATAAGTGATACTTTCTATCATACTTTCAAAACGAATAGTACCTGTAGCTTCAGAAATGATAACCGCATTAAACGGATCCCATGAACAAATCTCTGTTCCTTTTTTCAATTTCTGTCCGTTCTTCACTTTCAAAGTAGAACCATAAGGAATCTCACTGGTAACAAGCACTATACCTTCATCATTCACAATTCTCATTTCACCCATACGAGTAATAACTACAATTGTTTCTTCACCTTCTTTATTTGTATATTTTGTTGTACGTACACTATCGAATTCTATTTTACCATCAAATTTAGAAAGCATAGATGAATCAATAGCCGATGAACTTGCCGCACCACCCACGTGGAAAGTACGTAAGGTAAGCTGAGTACCTGGTTCACCGATAGATTGCGCTGCAATAATTCCAACTGCATCGCCGTTCTGTGCCATTTTGCCATTTGCCAAATTTACACCATAGCATTTAGCACATACACCACGCTTACTTTCGCAAGTCAATACTGAACGTATTTCTACAGTTTCAATTCCTGCTTTATTAATAGCTTCTGCTTTGTCGTAGGTTATTTCTAAACCTGCTTCAATGATAACATTCCCTTCTGAATCAACTACATCATGCAATGAGGTTCTACCCATTATACGATCGATTAATGGTTCTACAATTTCATCATTTTCTTTCAAAGCTGATGTAGCATTGCCTCTTAGCGTACCACAATCTACTTCGCGAATAATAACGTCTTGTGCAACATCCACCAAACGACGTGTCAAGTAACCCGCATCCGCCGTTTTTAACGCCGTATCCGCAAGACCTTTACGCGCACCATGGGTAGAAATGAAATACTCCAATACATTCAGTCCATCTTTAAAATTAGACAAGATTGGATTTTCAATGATCTCCGATCCAGTGCTTCCACTTTTACGAGGTTTAGCCATCAATCCACGAATACCAGATAACTGCTTAATTTGTTGCTTACTACCACGAGCACCACTATCCAACATCATGTAAACAGAGTTGAAACCTTGTTTATCCGTAGCCATTTCACGAATTAAAGTCTCTGTTACTTTTGTATCCACACGACTCCAAACGTCAATGATTTGATTATAACGCTCATTGTTTGTGATAAGACCCATGTTGTAATTTTCCCAAACTTCATCCACTTCATTTTTAGCAGATTCCAACATTTTTTGTTTCAAATCTGGAATGATCAAATCCTCTGGATTGAACGAAAGTCCACCTCTGAAGGCAGTACGGAATCCTAATGTTTTGATATCATCCAAGAACTTAACGGTAGTTGGAATGTCTGTCAATTTAATAATATCACCAATGATATTACGTAATGATTTTTTAGTTAATATTTCATTGATAAAACCAACAGTTGGCGGCGTGTTCAAGTTGAACATTACACGACCTACCGTTGTTTCTAGTAATTTATTTTCAATTTCACCTTGTGCGTTTCTAACATTTACTTTTACTTTGATATAAGCATGTAAATCAACTATACCTTCATTCAAAGCAATAATTACTTCATCAGGACTGTAAAATATCATCCCTTCTCCTTTTACAGGATCTCCAGGTAAATTTTTCTTTCCTTTTGAAATATAATAAAGACCCAATACCATGTCCTGTGAAGGAAGGGTAATAGGTGTGCCATTTTGTGGATTCAAAATATTGTGTGAAGCCAACATCAATAATTGTGCTTCTAATACAGCGGCATTGCTCAAAGGAACGTGAACAGCCATTTGATCACCATCAAAATCCGCATTGAACGAAGAACAAACCAATGGATGTAATTGTATCGCTTTACCTTCAATCAATTTTGGTTGGAAAGCTTGTATAGACAAACGGTGAAGGGTAGGGGCACGATTCAATAATATCGGATGACCTTTCAAAATATTTTCTAAAATATCCCAAACGACAGCTTCTTTTTTCTCTACTAATTTCTTAGCTGATTTTACGGTTTTTACAATCCCTCTTTCAATTAATTTGCGAATGACAAATGGTTTGAAAAGCTCAGCTGCCATGTCTTTTGGAAGACCACATTCATGCAATTTCATTTCAGGTCCAACCACAATTACCGAACGTCCAGAATAATCCACACGTTTACCCAATAAGTTTTGACGGAAACGTCCTTGTTTACCTTTCAATACATCCGATAATGATTTTAACGCACGTCCACCTTCCGCTTTTACCGCATTTGATTTACGTGAATTATCCATCAAACTGTCTATTGCCTCTTGCAACATACGTTTCTCATTACGAAGGATAACCTCAGGTGCTTTGATTTCTAATAAACGCTTCAAACGATTATTACGAATAATCACACGACGATATAAATCATTCAAATCAGAAGATGCAAAACGACCGCCATCCAATGGAACTAACGGACGAAGTTCTGGTGGTATTACAGGAATATACTGCATCACCATCCATTCTGGCTTATTCACAATATGCGAATTTGCTTCACGGAAAGCTTCTACTACACTCAATCTTTTTAATGCTTCCGCTTTACGTTGTTGAGACGTTTCAAATGCTGCTGCGTTTCTTAATTCATAAGATAAGGTATCCAAATTGATTCTATTCAATAGCATATGAATAGCATCAGCACCCATTTTAGCGATGAATTTATTTGGATCATCATCACTCAACATTTGATTTTCTTTCGGTAACTTTTCTAATATATCTAGGTACTCATCTTCAGAGATAAGCGCCATATAAGTACTTTCATTTTCTTTCATGGTTAATGCAGAACGAATCATCGCATCGCCTTCACCACCTTGAATTACACAATATCTTTCATAATAAACAATCATCTCCAATTTCTTGGAACCAGTACCCAATAGGTAACCAATTTTGTTTGGTAGGGATTTAAAATACCAAATATGAACCACAGGAACTACCAATTTGATATGTCCCATACGTTCACGACGAACTTTCTTTTCCGTAACCTCCACACCGCAACGGTCGCAGACGATACCTTTATAGCGAATACGCTTATACTTACCGCAATAGCATTCGTAATCTTTGGTTGGCCCAAATATTTTTTCGCAAAACAAACCATCACGTTCAGGTTTGTAAGTACGATAATTAATGGTTTCAGGCTTTAAAATTTCACCAAAACTGCGATCCAATATAGAATCAGGGGATGCTAAGGTGATGGTAATTTTGTTGAAAGCTGGTTTTGGTTTGTTTTCTCTTTTAAAACTCATTGGATTTTTTTTTGTGTTTATATCTTGAATCGAAAAAATAGGTTTCACGTACTACACCCTCACAACATCATTTTAATCTGTCAAAAACATGTGGCTACATGAGAAGAATGACTAGATAAAAAAATGTTGCGAATGGCTAAAATTCAATAGGTATAGGTATCTCAATTACTTACATTTGAACACATACAAAGTGCAACTAAGCCCATTAGTTGATGTAATTGGTTGGTCGATAAGTGTATAAATTGAATGTAGCCACGGAAAACAGGGTGCGAAAGTAATAAATTAATTTAAAAATGAAGGATTAATTTTCTGAAAATTTGGGGCTGTCAGCGGGCGGCTCTTTTTCCAAGCTTTAGTTCGGGCTGTCCGTTTGTAGTTCGCCTTGCCAGATATTGGGGTAATAATAATGTACTTTTTCAAAGCAAGTCGAAGCTACCACTTCCATCCCGCAGCCCTTGCGCAAATCGTTCATTGTGCAACTTTTCTCTCCTTCTCCGTCTCATTCTCTTTCACTTTCCCTTTCACTTTCTCCTTCCCTTCCAAATACACAAAATCCTTATTACCATAATTAAACTGTCAAATCATATATATTAAACTAAATACATCAAAACCAATTACTTGCGATTTAATAAAAAGTAACAATTATGTGTAGTTCTCTTAAAAATAAGTCTGTTATTTTGTTCACTTTCTTCAATAATTCTAAAGTTATAGCTAATAAATCAGCGCTTCGTAAATCACCGTAACCGAATTTTGTTCATTAAGACATTAGTAAAAAATAGAGGAAAGTGTGAACTTGAAATTCAATACTCCACCAAAGCTTTTTAAGAGCTTGTGTGGAATGCAATTCAATGCAAGCGATGAAAAGCTTTATGAAGTTACTGACATTTTTTAGTTCGATTTCCGATTTAGTCATTTATAGTCGTTTGTTATTGAATAATTTTTAGAGACGGAAGACAGCTGCTAGGGTTGCCCTTTTTTGATGTGCGTTAAGAAAATTGAAGAAGACTTCGTTAAGAAAGAAATTTCTTGCAGGTCGTTGCGTAAAGAGATGAAGATGACCGTCATTCAAATGCCTGGATTTAGGAATAGCTGTGACTAATTTCTTTTAGCAGTATGATTCAATTTTTAGCTTCATCAAAAACAGGCTTGAACTTTTGCTCAACTTTTGTTTCAAGACAAAAGTGGACACAAAGGTTAGCGTATTTATCTCCTAGATGTGATTTACTAGCTATAACAGCGCATAAGCCTAATGCGGGCTTGAGGAATTAATTCAACATTTGGAATTCTATTTATCTTTAGTACTTTTACTCGACTGATGTTCTTCGAATGCCAGCACAAGGCCTATGCGCGGAACGCTACCTATTAGATTAGAATGAATCTATTTTCCTGTGTTAGATTGTCGAGCGGTCTCATTGGAGAAATTACTTGCCGAAAAATACTTATTGTTTTTTTAATATTAGTGCCTATAACAGAATAGAAGATACTGTACTTTTGTCGCTTCTCATTTTCAAGCAGATGAAAACAATCCCCTACATTTTATTCCTTTGTCTAAGCCTTCAAGGGTTTTCGCAATGCGGCACACCAATCAGCACCTTTCCTTATACAGAAAGTTTTGAGTCAGGAACTGCTGGCTGGACACATGGCGGTATTGGCGATGACTGGGCTTGGGGAGTACCCAACAAATCTATTATTCAAACAGCAGGTGCTGGTACTAAATGTTGGGTTACTGGTGGGCTGAATGGCTCATTCTATAATTATGGCGAAAGATCCTATGTCGTAAGCCCATGCTTTGATTTTACGAACCTTTCTTATCCGCATGTCAAAATGAAAATTTATTGGGAAAGTGAAAATCAATATGATGGCGCTGTATTTCAATATTCCTTAAACAATGGGAATACTTGGAATAATGTTGGCAATGCCAGCAGCACAATAGATTGTTTGAACCAAAACTGGTATAATCAAACCAATATTAGTGGACTAAATACACTTGCCAATCCAAAACATGGATGGGCTGGCAACTCCGCTTCCTCTAGTGGTGGATGCTTGGGCGGTAGTGGAAGTATGGGGTGGGTAACTGCGCAACAATGCATGTCCAATCTGGCAGGGCAAGGATCCGTTCAATTTAGATTCGCATTTGGTTCAGGAACTATATGCAATGATTTTGATGGCTTCGCTTTTGATGATATTACTATCGGAAATGCGCCACCCAATTATGCAAGCTATTCCTTCGCTTGCACAGGCAATCCTTTGGAGTATCAATTTACAAATTCTTCTCCGTTGTGCCCTACTTTGAATCAATGGGATTTTGGGGATCCGGCTTCAGGGGTAAACAATGTAAGCAATAATATTAACCCAACGCATGTATTTTCTTCACCAGGGATATACTATGTATCCCTTACAGTCTCTGGTCCTTGTAATGCAATGTCAACTTTAATAAAAAATCTTATTACATTGAATACTAGCGCATTGGGTACTAATCCTACTTGCAGCAATAGTAGCAGTGGGAGCATTATTATTTCCACTACAGGCAATTTTGGACTCACCACCTACACATTACAACCAAATGGAATTAGTAATAATTCAGGTGTGTTTAATTCGCTGGGTAGTAATACGTATACCATTACAACGACCGACGCCAATGCTTGTAGTTTAAGTAATACGGTGACACTAACAGCACCATCTGCAATCACATGGTCCAATTTTTTGAGAACAAATATCACATGTAACGGATTGCAAAATGGAAGTATCCAAGCAACCGCAACAGGAGGATCTGGTGGAATTAATTATATTCTCAATCCGGGTAATATATCAAATAGCAGTGGAAATTTTTCTCCCCTTAATATTGGAACCTATACCATAACGGCAACCGATGTGAATGGCTGTTCCATTCAAACGATTACAAGTATTACTCAGCCGAATGCAATTACAACTGGAACCTTTGCAGCGAGCAATGTAAAATGTAATGGCGGCAATGACGGACAAATTTCAGCTACCTACCTAGGTGGTACTGGTTCATTTACC
The DNA here is from genome assembly GCA_947476825.1 of Bacteroidota bacterium. Lineage (GTDB taxonomy): Bacteria > Bacteroidota > Bacteroidia > Chitinophagales > Chitinophagaceae > OLB11. Next base: position 7,756 of record CANJRV010000063.1, read on the forward strand.
TATACTATCAATCCAAGCGGTATTAGCAACAGCACTGGTATTTTTACAGGGTTAGCAGCCATAACGTATATCATCACTGGAACAGATGCGAATGGTTGTAGCAAAACTTCCTCTGTTACACTTACGGAACCTAGTAAAGTTACCATCACAAACATATTGATTACTCAACCAGGTTGTTCACCTGGTAATGATGGTACAGCAACTGTTTCTGCCACAGGTGGGACTGGAATATTAACGTATTCTATGGGCGGTCCATTTAGCAATGCAGCACAATTCTCTAGTTTGACGGCAAATACATTTACCATCACCGTGAAGGATGCAAATGGATGTACTGCAACATCCAGTATTACCTTGCAAAACCCCAATGGGCCACAAATAAGCGCAGTACAAGTAACACATGCTTTATGTTTTGGCGATAATAATGGGAGTATTATTTGTTCTGCAACTGCAACAGCCATGCCGATGTCATTTACTCTTACACCTTCAAACACAACAAATAGTACAGGTCTATTTTCTGGATTGTCTGCTGGTAACTATGTCATTACAGTAAACGATGCCAACCTTTGTACTGCCACTACCAATGCGAGTATCTATGAACCTGAAAAATTAGTGATTGATACTTTTTACACGGTATTTGGTACTTGTGGTTCCAATATAACGGAACACGCAATTGCACACGCTACAGGCGGCATTGCCCCTTATACCTACGAACTTGCACCCATTACCACGACCAACACAACAGGTTATTTTTCGCCAGTGAATGCGGGTGTGTATACTTTAACAGTTACAGACAATCATGCATGTACTGCAAGAAGTATTTTATTTGTGAGTGAAAAAATTTGTTGTGAAAATATTTTTATTCCCAATGTATTCTCGCCAAATAACGATGGGAAGAATGATGAGTTTAGAATTGTAAATTCAGCTGGTATACAATTAATCAACTTCAAAATATACAATCGTTGGGGCAATGAAGTATTTCGTACCCTATCTCTAGAAGATGGATGGAATGGTCGTTATAAAGGAGTAGACGACGAAATCGGTACTTACTATTATTTCATAAAATACCAGTGCTTAAGCAGTGGTAAAGAATATTCTTTGCAAGGCGATTTGTTGCTTTTAAGATAAGATGAGTTGAGGCGTCTTGGAAAGGTGCAACTAAGAAGCTTGTTTGAAACTAGGGATATGGTGGTGTGAGTGGTAAACCTATTAGATTGAATAATAATAGCTTACGTGAAACCAATACTATCGACCTTAGACATTTGATAATATTATTCTAAGTATTTTAAGGCAGCAGGCAATTTCGCTACATCTTGTCAAAGAGCAGCAGACCAAGTGGGCTACACGCAGGTCGGCCAAAGAAAAAATAAAATACCCAAATACTATTACATTTATCCTATGCATTTAAGTTAGAATAGATACACAATCATAATTTGTAGAACCCATACTTAAATTTAATTTTATAAAAAACTTGACAATTAGAAAACTTTGTATATTTTTGTAGCGTCATTACAAAGAAATAAATTTGAGAAAGCTAATAAAAGATGTTACAAATATCCAAACCGGACTCTTCGCTAAGCCTGTTGGCATTGGTGAATTAGTATATCTCCAGTCTAAGCATTTTGACGAATACGGGCAATTGCACGCAGTTCTTCACCCCGATTTGATGGCTGAGGGAATTACTGAAAAGCACTTGCTAAAAGAAGGTGATGTGCTGTTTGCTGCAAAGGGCACTAAAAATTTTGCCGCAGTATTTGAAAACCACAACGAAGCATCCGTTGCTTCCACTTCCTTCTTTGTTATTAGACCAGCCGATAAAAAAGTGCTGCCTCAATATTTGGCTTGGTTTCTAAATAACCATACTACACAAACACTTTTAAAAGGACAAGCCATTGGTACTTCTATTCCTTCTATCTCAAAACATGTTTTAGAGAATTTGGAAATAACAGTTCCGAACATTGAAATACAAAAGGCGATTCTACAAATCGCCCAACTCCGCAACAAGGAAAAATCGTTGAAGCAGAAAATTGAAACATTAAGAGAAAAACAAATTCAACAACAAATAATCAATGCAATAAAATGAAAAGAGAAAAATGAATAGTGAAAAATCAAAAAGTCCACTAAGAGATAAAAGCTATGCCTTCGCAATTAAGATTGTTAAACTAAGCCAAGATCTTGTTTCTGAAAGAAGAGAATATGTTTTAAGCAGACAGATTCTTCGTTCAGGAACTGCTATTGGAGCACTTATCAGAGAATCAGAATTCGCAGCGAGCAAAGCTGACTTTATTAATAAATTGACCGTTTCATTAAAGGAAGCGAACGAAACGGAATATTGGCTTATGCTTTTGCATGATACGAGTTACATATCCAACACAGAGTTTTTACAACTTCAATCAGAGTGCAAAGAACTCATTGCTATGCTTGTTTCGTCTATTAAAACCTCCAAATCCTAACTTTTCATTTATCACTTTTAACTTATCACTTTTAACTTATCACCTATGACAAAAATAACTCAGAAAGACATCAACGATGCAGTTTGGAAAGCTTGCGACACCTTTAGAGGCAGCATTGACCCAAGCGTTTACAAAGACTATGTGCTTACCATGCTGTTCCTTAAATATCTCAGCGATGTGCATGACGATAAAATGGAAGGCTATTTAGCCAAATACAACGGTGATGTGGAACGTGCCAAACGTGCCATGCAACACGAACGATTTATTGTACCGGAGCATAGCCATTTTAAGTTCCTCTATGATTCCAGAAATGAAGCCAACATTGGTGAACTCATCAATATTGCTTTGGCAGATTTGGAAGAAGCCAACCGTGAGAAACTGTATAGCGAAGACGGTGCTGGTATTTTCCAAAACATTGACTTTAACAACAGCAAATTGGGTGAGCCTAAGGACAAAAACACCCGACTTAAAAACCTATTACTCGACTTCAACAAAGAAGCTTTGAACCTTCGCCCTTCCCATTTGGATGGCAACGACATTATTGGCGGGGCTTACATGTTCCTGATTGAAAACTTTGCCAGCGATGCTGGAAAAAAAGCGGGAGAATTTTTTACGCCTAAAGAGGTTTCTACACTTATTGCAAAACTCACAAAATCAAAACCCGGTTCACGCATTAGTGATCCAACCTGCGGTTCGGCTTCTCTCTTAATTAAAGCAGGTGAAGAAGTTGGCTCAGATAATTTTTCACTCTACGGACAAGAAGCTAACGGTAGTACCTGGGCTTTGGCGGTAATGAATATGTTTTTGCATGGATTTGATAATGCTACCATTCGTTGGGGAGATACCATTCGTAACCCGAAACTGAAAGAAGGCGATACACTCATGAAGTTTGATACAGTAGTAGCAAACCCGCCCTTCTCATTAGACAAATGGGGAAAAGTAGAAGACAAAGAAGGCGACAAAACCACCATTAGCTACGACCCCGAAACCGATAAATACAACCGTTTTTGGAGAGGAGTACCACCTAAAAGCAAAGGTGACTGGGCATTTATTAGCCACATGATAGAAACACTGAACGAACATGGCAAAGCAGGTGTGGTTGTGCCGCATGGTGTATTATTCCGTGGCAGCAGCGAAGGTCGCATACGCCAACGCACCATTGAAGAAAACCTGCTTGAAGCAGTAATTGGCTTGCCTGCCAACCTATTTTTTGGCACAGGTATTCCGGCTGCTATATTGGTGTTTAACAAGCAAAAAACCAGCAACAACTTTTTGTTTATAGATGCCAGCAAACATTACGAAAGTGCTAAAAACCAAAATAGGCTGCGTGAAAGCGATATTGAACACATTGTAAATACCTACCGTGATTTTGCTGCCGGCAAACTACAAACTGGTATTGTGGAAGATAAGTTCAGTTATGTAGCCACTGCCGCAGAAATACAGGAAAACGATTTTAACCTGAACATCCCTCGCTATGTGGACACCTTTGAAGAAGAAGCCGAAGTGGATATTGCTGAGGTGCAAACTGAAATTGAAAAGCTGGAAAGCGAGTTGGTAAAAGTGCAGTCTGAAATTAATCAATACCTAACTCAATTGGTTTAATGATGGCAGAAATAAAAAATACCAAAGAGATTTACAATACTGAAATTCCTAGTGGTTGGGAAGTGAAGAAGTTTGAAAAGATTGCTAAGTTCTTTTCAGGTGGTACACCACTAACTACAAAACCAGAATACTATTCAGGTGATATTCCTTTTATCAAATCAGGTGAAATCTATTTTGATAAAACTGAGCAATTCATATCGGATGAAGGATTAAATAATTCTTCTGCGAAGATGGTTGAAAAGGGTGATTTGCTTTATGCTCTTTATGGTGCAAATAGTGGGGAAGTCGCAATTTCTAAGATTAAAGGAGCTATAAATCAGGCATTATTATGCATTCGGCATAATGGAGATTGTGATACAGTTTTCATTTACAATTATCTCCTTCATCAAAAAGAGAACATAATAAGAACATACCTGCAGGGCGGACAAGGAAATCTTTCAGCTGAAATTGTAAAGACTTTACAAATCCCACTCCCCCCACTCCCCGAGCAAAAAGCCATAGCCCAAGTGCTAAGCACGGCAGATGCCGCCATCCAAACCACTGAAAAACTCATTGCCCAAAAAGTACTCCGCAAAAAATGGCTCATGCAGCAATTGCTTACGGGGAAGAAAAGATTGAACGGGTTTGAGAATACGAAATGGAAAATTCAACCATTGGAAAACTTCATTAAACCAATTGTGCGAGAAGTTCCAAAGCCAAGTACACCTTATTTGGGAATCGGTTTAAGAAGTCACGGGAAAGGAACGTTCTTAAAACACGATGAGCAACCTGAGAAAAATAGCATGGACAATTTCTATGTTGTTCGTCCTAATGATTTAATTGTCAATATCACTTTTGCTTGGGAACAAGCTATTGCTATTGTTCGTCCTGAAGATGATGGGGCATTAGCATCACACCGTTTTCCTACATATACATTCATTGAAGATAAAGGCCATCCAGACTTCTTTAGGTTTTATATTCTTCAACCAAGAATGAAGTTCATGCTTCAAATGATTTCGCCCGGTGGTGCTGGTAGAAACCGTGTAATGAGTAAATCGGATTTTATAAAACTTGAATTCCTTTTGCCGGAATACGAAGAACAATCCGCTATAGCACAAGTTCTGAAAGCGGCAGATAAAGAAATCAGTCTGCTCAAAGCCAAAGCAGAGAAATTGCGGGAGCAGAAAAAGGGGTTGATGCAGGTGCTGTTGACTGGGAAAATACGTCTGAATCTGAATTTGCAGAATTAAAGAATTTACAGAATGAAGAAACAGTAATCAATTATGAAAATCTTGCAAATTCAGTAAATTTTGATTCAGACAATTAAAGAATGTATAGCATGAAGAAACTGTATTCAATTATGAAATTCTTACAAATTCAGTAAATTTTGATTCAGACAATTAAGGAATTTACAGAATGAAGAAACAACAACACTTAATAGTCAGCACTAATAGTAGTTTAGAAAATTATAAAATTCATTAAATTTTGATTTAGACAATGGAGAAAGATACACTTACATACACAATTATTGGTTGCGCCATGAAGGTACACAATACACTTGGACCCGGGTTTCAGGAGGTTATATATCAACGATGTTTGGCAATTGAATTACAAAAAGCAGGATTGAATTTTGTAAGAGAGCAAGAGCATACTATTTACTATGAAGGCATTGATGTGGGAACACGAAGAGCAGATTTTGTTGTAGAAAATAAAATTGTAGTTGAAATAAAAGCATTGGTCAATCTTGAAGATGTGCATTTGGCCCAAGCCAAAAATTATGTTGTGGCTTATGACTTTCCGAATGGTTTGCTAATTAATTTTGGTAGTCAAAGTCTGCAACATAAGCTGTTATTTAACCCCAAGTATCACCCTAAACCCAATTCAGAAAATTCTAAAATTCAGTAAATCCCGATTCAGACAATGTTGATCCAATACACCTCCGACCTTCATTTAGAATTTCCTGCCAACAAGGGATTCTTGAAGCTGCATCCTTTACAGCCGGTGGGTGAGGTATTGGTATTGGCGGGTGATATTGTTCCATTTGCGGTGATGGATAAGCATCTTGATTTTTTCAGTTATCTGTCAGATAATTTTGAAACCATTTATTGGTTACCAGGCAACCATGAGTATTACCAATTTGATATTGCCGAAAAAAGGAGTGTGCTTAATGAAAAAATTCGCAGCAATCTATTTTTGGTTAACAATACTTCGGTAGTTCATAAAAACACCAAGCTTATTTTTTCTACACTTTGGAGTAAAATAAGTGATGGCCATCAATGGCAAATAGAAAGAAGTATGAACGATTTTTATCAAATAAAGAACAAGGGTTTTCGCTTTTCTGCAGAGGCTTATAATCAATTGCATGAAGATAGTCTAGCCATTATTCAAAAGGAGTTGAATTCGGTGAAGGTTGAAACGGTGGCTGTTTTCACACACCATTGTCCTACTTTTCTCAACTACCCTGTGCAATACAAAGGCGATTTGCTTAATGAAGCATTTGCCGTTGAACTATTTGACCTGATTGAAACATCCAAAATTGATTATTGGGTGTATGGGCACCACCACAGCAATATCCCTGAATTTAGCATTGGTAATACCAAGCTTATCACCAATCAGTTGGGCTATGTTCAACAAAATGAACATAAATTATTTGAAACAAATAAATATATTGAATTATGAAAATTAGATTAATAAAGAAAAATCTGCACAATAAATTTAACGGCTTTATTGAGCAAAATAAATTTACAACACATGAGTAAAACATTCAATTTCTACTGCGATGAAAGTTGTCATTTAGAAAATGACCACCAGCCTTATATGCTTATCGGTTATGTGAGTTGTGCAGTAAACCAGATAAAACTCCACTCAAAAAACATTAAACAACTTAAAGCCAAGCATCATGTGTTTTACGAAACCAAATGGAGTGGTTTATCCAAATCAGCTTATCCGCTTTATAATGATTTGATAGATTATTTCTTTGCAACAGACTTACAATATCGTGCTATTGTAATAGATAAAAGCCAACTAAAGCACGCAGACTACAATCAAAATCACGATGATTTTTATTACAAGATGTATTTTCAGTTGTTAAGTAAAAAATTAATTCCGGAGCATAACTACAATATCTATCTCGACATAAAAGATACTCGAAGTGCGAAGAAAGTAAATGGATTAAAGAGCTTCTTGAACAACAATTTTATTTCTGTTCGCAACTTGCAAAACATCCGGTCGCACGAAAGTGAATTGATGCAGCTAACTGATATCATTACGGGTGCAATTTCTTACCATTTGCGTGGATTAAATACGGTTATTGCAAAGAATAGAATCATTGAAAAAATTCAACAACACAGCAAACATCCTTTACATCATTCAACTCCGAAAGACCATCAAAAGTTCAACCTTTTTTTCATTGATCTAAAATAGTTGCCATGCCATTAAATTTATTAAAAACATATCCGCAGTTTTTGGAATTAGGTCACTTGAATGAACATCAAAGGAGCCAATCCTTACAAGGAATTTTCAATAGAGATATTGAAGGAAATCTAGGTTTGAATTTTAGAACTAAAACCATTCGCCCCATCAAAGGGGAAGAACCAGCAATGGTCATTTTGTTTCGCCATTTAACCACAGAAGAAATAGAAATAGAAGATGAAAATGGTAAGAAATACCCAAAACGAATTTTTGAAATGGATAGGTCGCAACGTTTGCATTGGGTTAGACATCATCTGGAAGAAAAGAAGAAAGACAATGTAGAAGTATTCAGTGTGGAGGAAAGAGACCAAAAGAAGCGTAAGGATATATTCAGAACTTACATTTACGATGTGGAGCAGAAATACATTATTGTTTTAGATCCGCAGCGTACGCAATTGGATTATTATTTAGTTACTGCGTATCACCTCAATAAAGATTACGGAGAAAAGAAAATTAAAAAACTATTGAAAAGGAGGCTGCCTGAACTACATTAAAAGCGCAAGGCTCGATACATTTCTGGATGTATCGAGCCTCGAAACTCCTTTTTCCAAATGGGAAAATGAGCGATGCGAAGGTAATCACATAATTTTAAAAAGCAAACAAAATCAAAAAGCAAACAACAATTTCTAAAAGAGCAATCGTCACAGACACTTATAATGGCAAATCGTTTTTCAATATTCACTTTTCACTTTTCATTCAATAATAATGGACACACCAAGTTTTAAAGAAGACCACATCAGCCAGATTCCAGCATTGCAAATGTTGGTGAATTTGGGCTATACGTATTTAAGTCCGGCAGAAGCAGACAGACAAAGAAGCGCCAAAACTTCCAATGTGCTGTTGGAGGATGTATTGCGAAAAAAGTTAAAGGAAATCAATGCTGAAAAAACGATAAGTTCCACTAAATCGACTTATATAAGTGATGCAAACATAGAGAATGGAATACAGATTTTAAAGAACCTTCCCATGAACGAAGGCTACATAGCCGCTAGCGAAAAGGCATACAACCTGCTCACTTTAGGTCAGGCATTGGAGCAAAGTGTAGATGGCGACAAAAAGAGTTTTACGCTGCAATACATCGATTGGAAAAACATCAGCAACAATGTATTTCATGTAAGCGAAGAATTCAGCGTTATGAGAAGCACAAGTAAAGAGCATTACAGACCTGATTTGGTATTGTTCGTAAATGGCATTCCGCTTTGTATTATTGAGTGTAAACGACCTGATATGAAAGAGTCGCTAAAACAGGCCATCAGTCAGCATTTGCGTAATCAACAGGAAGATGGAATCCGCAGTTTGTATGTGTATTCGCAATTGACTTTAAGCATTGCCACACAAGAAGCTGCTTATGCTACCAACGCTACACCTGAAAAGTTTTGGGCTAAATGGCACGAGAAGTTTGAAGAAAGTGAAAAGTTAAAAGAGTACAATGAAAAGTTGAAGGAGCTAAAGAATACTCCACTTTCAACCTTAATAAAAGAACAATTGTTTTCTGACCGCTTCAAATACGTTCGTCAATATTTTGATGCTTTAGAACAGGAAGAAATTCTTCCAACCGAACAGGACAATTATTTGTATGGCTTATGCCGACCTGAACGATTGATGGACATTGTTTTTAATTTCGTTTTGTTCGACAATGGAGAAAAGAAAGTAGCACGCTATCAGCAGTTTTTCGCCATTAAAAAATCCATGAAACGCATTAAGCATGTGGAGAACGGGAAACGTAAAGGCGGTGTAATTTGGCATACACAAGGAAGCGGAAAATCATTAACGATGGTGATGTTGGCACAAGCCATAGCTATGGAACCAAGCATTCGCAATCCCAAAATTCTATTGGTAACTGATCGTACCGATTTGGACAATCAGATTACAGGCACTTTCCGAAAGTGCGGTAGGTTTGTAGAAAATGCTACCACTGGGCAGCGTTTGGTTGAACTATTGGAAAACAAAAGTGATGCAGTAGTGACTACTATCATCAACAAATTTGTGGCAGCTGTAAAGAAAATTAATAAGCCCTTAGAAAGTCACGACATTTTTGTTCTTGTAGATGAAGGACACCGAACACAGCACGGCACGTTCAATATCGACATGCAAAAGACTTTGCCGAATGCCTGTTTCATTGCCATGACAGGAACACCTCTTTTCAAGAAAGACAAAAGCACAGCGGAAAAATTTGGCGGAATGATAGATGCCTACACGGTTGACCAAGCTGTAAAAGACAAAGCAGTGGTTCCACTTTTATATGAAGGAAGATTGGCATTACAAAATGTAAATGCAAGTCCGATTGATACTTTTTTTGGAATGGTTTCAGAACCCTTAACTGATTATCAAAAAGCCGACATAAAAAAGAAGTTTGCCCGAAATGACCATTTGAATTCAGCCGAGCAAAAAATGCGAATGATTGCCTGGGACATCAGTTATCATTTTCGCGACAACTGGCAAGGCAGAACACCATTCAAAGGTCAGTTGGTTTGCGACAAGAAGGTGAATGCGATCAAATACAAAGAGTATTTGGATGAAATTGGCATTGTAAGTAGTGAAGTTTTGATTTCATCCATTGACGAAAGAGAAGGTGAAGAAAGTGCTTATGAGAAATCGCCTGAAAAGGTGAATCAATTTTGGAAGAGAATGATGGATGAACATGGCAATTCAAAAAGCTACGAAAAGAACATCATCGGTCGTTTTAAAAATCAGAAAGACCCGGAAATTATTATTGTAGTTGACAAATTGCTTACTGGTTTTGACGAACCTAAAAATACGGTTTTATATCTCACAAGGAATTTACAAAGCCATAAACTTTTACAAGCCATTGCAAGGGTAAATCGCATTTATCCTGATAAAGAATTTGGTTACATCATTGACTACTATGGTGTGATTGAAAACCTAGATGATGCTTTGCAATTGTATTCTTCCTTTGAAGATTTTGATGATGAAGACTTGACGGGAACACTCACTAATATTTCGGATGAAATAAAAAAACTACCACAAAAACATTCTGACTTGTGGGATATTTTTAAAACCATTGCTAATAAAAGAGATGCAGAAGCGTATCAAAAATTATTAAAAGATGAAGATATAAGGGTTCAGTTTTATGATAAGCTTGCAGTCTTTGCTAAGTGTTTAAAACTGGCTTTGTCTGCTATTCAATTTCATACAGATGTTGAAGAAAAAACCATAAACCGATACAAAGAAGATTTGACCATGTTTTTGAAATTACGTTTGGCAGTTGTTGAAAGATACAGTGATGCAATTGATTACAAACAATACGAAGGGCAAATACAAAAACTGATTGACACACATATCACCACCGAGAAAATAGAAACCATTACGGAACTAGTAAACATTTTTGACAAGGATAAATTTCAGCAAGAAGTAGAGAATACCACGGGCAAAGCAGCTAAAGCAGATAAGATTGCAAGCAGAACAGCGAAGCACATTACAGAGAAAATGGATGAAGATCCTGCATATTATAAAAAGTTTTCGCAAATGCTGAAAGAAACGATTGAAGAATATGAGGCCAAACGAATTAGCGAAGCACAATACCTGAGTAGAGTTCAAGACATCATGAACAATGTTTTAGCTCATACCGACAATGATATTCCAGAGCAATTGAAAGACAGAGATGTTGCCAAAGCCTTTTATGGTTTGACAGTTGAGACTTTATCTGAAAAGATTCAAGACAATATAGTTCGTAGAGAAGTCGCAACACAAACTGCTATACAAATTGACGACCTGATTCAAGATGCTGTTTTAGACAACGGCAAAGCCATTATTGACTGGCAATACAAAACAAATATCACAGGAAAATTGCTGATTGAAATTGGCGATTACCTGATAGATGAAGTAAGAGATAAATATAATTTGGATTTGCCTTTTAAAGCCATGGACAAGATTGCAGAAGATTGTATTGAAGTTGCTAAAATCCGTTACAAGTAATGACAGAAGCGATACAATTTGGAAGCAGAACAATAGATTTTCGTTTGGAGTATTCAGACAGAAAATCGCTTGGTGTTACAGTTACGCCAGAAATGGAAGTGTTGGTAAAAGCACCGACAGACACTTCCTTAGAAAAAGTAAAAGAGAAAATAAGGAAAAAAGCACCTTGGATAATTAAACAACAAAGCTTCTTTCTTTCCTTTCAACCAAAGACACCAACTAGAAAATACATTAGCGGAGAATCACATTTGTATTTAGGCAGACAATACCGCTTAAAAGTGATAAATGATAAGCTAAAAGTTAAAAGAGAAGAGGTCAAGCTTAAAGGTCAGTTTTTAGAAGTTTTCACCCTTGATATTTCAAAGGCGAAGGAATTATTGGGTAAATGGTATAGTGAAAAAGCGAATGAAAAAATTAAACCATTAGCAGAAGAGCTTTTTAATGATTTTATATTAAAAAACAACTTGTCACTTATCACTTTTAACTTTTCACTTAGAAACATGCCGACCCGTTGGGGAAGTTGCACGCCAAAAGGAAAAATCATTTTAAATCCTGAATTGATAAAAGCACCAAAAGGGTGCATTGAATATGTAATCATTCATGAACTTTGCCATCTAAAACATCACGACCACACTCAGAAATTTTTTGACTTACAAGCCAAGGAAATGAAAGACTGGGAAAAGTGGAAAATGAAATTAGAGAAATTATTAGCTTAAGAACGTGGCTCTTCGACATATTCCGAAAGCCATGTTGAAGTACAGATACTGGCAGATTTGCAATCTGCTTGCATGCGATTTGAAATCGCTTTTTATCTACCATTCGAGATGCGCTGCGCTAACATCTGGAATAGCCCAATAAGCTATATCAGTTGTTTTCATTGGATGTGTAAGTAACGTAAAATAAAATCAGGTTCAAGGGCTTGATGAACGATGTGAATAATTAGTGGTTAATCATGGACCATAGCTTTTTGGCTAAAAAAAAGTGTGTAAAACAATTTAGGAATCGTTTTACACACTGATTAGTTAAGACAGTTAACTCTATTCTAAACCTACTCTAATATCCATCCGTATTTTAAGGTCGGGGATGAGTGCGAAGGAATTAGTTGTTTACAA
>CANJRV010000064.1 GCA_947476825.1 Bacteroidota bacterium
AGGAGTATTTGTTATTTTGATTTAGTTGTTTAGCTTTGTGGTTAAGGAAAAAAACTTCGGAGAAGGGAGGCTAATTGTTTAGTCTCCTTTCAAAGAAAAATTTAAACATCTCCGATACAAGCATAAAGTTTTATTCATAGGAGTCCCGAAGCGGAGACTCTGCGAGGAAAGGAAAGTATATTTTTATTCCTCGAAGAGTGTCCTCCATCCGAAATCATGTCTGTGAATAGAATGCTTGTGAGGCTCTGCAAATATCAAATCGCAGAGTCCCGAGGCGGAGACTCTGCGAGGAAAGGAGGAGTGTCCTCTAACCGAAATTATGTCTGTGAATATCAAATCGCAAAGTCCCGAGGCGGAGACTCTGCGAGGAAAGGGATTCATACCTTAAAACATACTTATCACTTTCTCTTGTGTTCGCAAGAAATTAAGATTTCTACTCTGAATCGTAAATGTAATCGTATGGAGCATTCTATTTTTTGGATACATACTTTTTGTATAATCTTTAAAATCTTTACTCATAATGAAGGGTACATAAAAGATGAGTGCATCTTTAAAGAAGTGAATAGAAGCACCTGCATCCAACAAAGCATTATTGCCGGAAGGGTTCAATTTAGCAGCATCTGCAAAAGTTGCAGCATCTAAAAACAATTGCAATTTAAGCGGAAGTGAAATAGGTAAATCTGTACGAAGGTTTATACTCGTTAGCCAATTATCACTGGTCCCTAATGGATTGGCATATTGTAATGTTCGAATTTTAAAGCCACCTTCTTGTAAAGAAACTTGCGAAGCCAATGCACCTTTTTGTTCATTTCTGGAAAGATAAATGTCATCATATGTAAAATCATTACTACCAGTATAGGTCGTATTTAAATATTTATTTTGCAAGGCAAATTCATCTTGACTACTTTTTAAATCAAAAAACTTTCCAGCAAATGCACGTACATAAAATGCTTTGTTTTTTAAATAATAATCAATGCGAAGATTGGCTACTGCAGTCAATTTTGCAAAGGTTTGATTGCCTTCCACACCAAGTTGATATTGATAAGGATTGAAGGTCATATTATTTTGGTGCGTGAAAAGGGCTTTGCCGATATATTGTTTTTCATAAGCACCGACAGATGATTTATAGACACTATCTATGGCATCAAATGAATAATTAAAGTGTTGTTCCGCAATAGCAGTGCATTGTAGACGTATATTATTTTGTATGACAGAACGTACGCCACTATTTTTGAAATCAAAACTAATAGCGGGTTGTATCTTGATATGTCTTTCAAAAATACTATTTGCAATATTAAGTTTGCTTTCATTGTGGTGAAAAGAATTGCCTTGTACAGAAATTGTGATACGTTGAAAAGTATGATTTGGAAACCAAGTATAACCAATAATGCCAGTACCAGTTAAGGAATGCGTTCGAAAACTATACATTGGGTCAAAAGCAAATTGAAATTTATTATTGGGTAATTTAATATTGTGCAAAATGCATCCCAACATCAATTGGTCATAGTTGTTGTAAGCAATAGAGGGGATAATGTATAAGTCATTTGTATAAGTAAGCCCCATGCTGCTTCCAAATTTTACATGCGGCTTGAATCGATGAAAAAGCCCATGCGTTGAATAGACATTATTGGAAAATTTGATTTCTGGTACTCGTTCTTCAGCATTGATTTGAAATGCAGAAATGTCCTCTGGAATATTTTTGAATACTGCCGCTTGGTCATAAGGACTGCTTATCCATTGCGTTTGTATTACACTATCTTTATACATTGCGCTTACTGGAACGGGTCCTGTAAATAATGCTCTGTTCTTTGCGAAAACTTTGACTTCATTATTTTCTTTTTTTACCTGTTTAATTTTGAAATCCATTTTGACATCAGAGGAAATACCTTGATCGAAGAACCAGCTTAAATCTTTACCCGATTGAGATTCAAAACATTGTCTAAAATCTTGTGGGTAAGGATGTTTAAATTGCCATTGTGAAAAATAATATTTCATGCATTGTTCAAATACAGTATTACCTAAATAAGCTTGCAGATAACTCAACATGTTGGCTGTTTTGGCATAAACGATGCCACCATAATTCAGTGAGGTAAAGTTGCTAGCATGGTCATCAATGGCTTGATCTGCATTTTGTTTGGCAGCAAGTTGATATAAAAAAATGCCATTTAATTTACCTTCAATTACATCACTTTTTTTCTTCTTTTGTGTCGAGCGAAGAGAATCATTAATTTGTCTTTCATAAAATGTATTGATGCCTTCATCCATCCAAGGGTGCTCGCGTTCGTTACTGGCAAGTATGCCGTAAAACCAATTGTGGCCTACTTCGTGGATGATGATAGTTTGTAAAGTGGAACGTGAATTTACTTTTCCAATTACAGTTACCATTGGATATTCCATACCGCCACCGGCTTCTAATTTTCCATCTACAACACTTACTGAAGCATAAGGATATTCGCCCACATGTGCTGATAGATATTGTATTGTTGCGGCACTAATTTTAGTACTATTTTTATAGAGTAAATAATTTTCTGGTTTGTAATAACTATAGCAATTTACTTTTTTTCCAGAAGGAAGTTGCACTTCTTTTTTTTCAACATTATAGGTTTTATTCGCGAACCATGCAAAATCATGGATATTGTTTTGTTTGAAAGTGATTTTTTTTTCTTCTGTTGCACTTTCGGGAATTTGATTTTTGGTTGTTGTGCTTGAATCTATCGTTTTCAATTTTGTTTCTAAAAATTCCAATTCAGAAGCTGTTTGTAATTCACCTGTAGCTGCAACAATATAATTTTTGGGTAAAGTAATGTTTACAGTATAAGTTCCAATTTCACTATAAAATTCACCTTGATCCAAATAAGGTATTGGATGCCAACCTTGTACATCATACACAGCTGGTTTGGGATACCATTGACTTATTTGATAGGATTGACCATCATGTCCTAAACGAGAAAATACTGCTGGAATAACCAAGCGAAATGGCGTAGTAATGACGATAGATTTGCCTGGTAATAAAGGATGATTCAATTCTAATAATTGAATATCTTCTTGGTTATTGTATTCGCTAATATTAATGTCCTCGTCATCTATCTTAAAATGCAAACTATCTATAAATCCTCTATCGTCTTCTTTGCTGAAATAAAAAGCTGTCTGTTTATTTTCTACCTCTTGTTCGCAATAAGCAGACCTATCATTTTGATACGCATTAGCCCATAAATGAAAAAAAATATTTCGAAGTGTATCCTTTGAATGATTGGTATATTCTATTTTTTCAAAGCCTTTCAAAATATGACTTTCATCGTCCAATGTCACATCAATCGTGTAATTTATTCCTTGTTGGAAATAGGCGGTTTGGGCTCGTGTAGCAAAATGGCTAAAGAGTATAATGACCAATATAAATTTCTGCATATAATTATTTTCCTCTACCCTGCAATATAACTAAAATCGTGTAAAACATGATTTTGAAATCCAAAACTAGGGAGCAATTTTTGATATATAATAAGTCATAACGCATACGTTCTATCATTTCTTGTGTGTTTTCGGCATAACCAAATTTCACCATTCCCCAAGAGGAAAGTCCAGGTTTTACTTTGTGTAAATATTTATAATGTGGGTTGGTTTGTGCAATGATATCAATATAATATTTGCGTTCAGGGCGTGGTCCTACCAAAGACATTTCACCTTTAATAATATTATAAAATTGGGGTAATTCATCTATTCGCCATTTACGCATCACACGTCCCCATTTGGTAATGCGTGGGTCACTTTCACTGGATAGGGCAGGTCCTTTTTCTTCCGCATTGGTTTGCATAGAACGGAATTTATAAATCCAAAATGGGTTGCCATATATACCGATTCTGGATTGCTTGTAAAAGATAGTTCCTGGCGAAGATAATTTCACTTTGATAGCAGAAAATAAATAGAGCGGACTTAAAATAACCAGTACAGCTGAGGAAATGAAAATATCGAGAGCTCGCTTGATAACCCTTTGCCAATCAGGCATTAGCTCAGGATATATCTCAATTAATACTGCTGCAAATACATTGCTTGTCTTCACAGAACCAGAAATGATATCATACAAATCTGGCGTTATTTTAATGATTACTTGTCGATGCGATAATTGTGCAAGTATGTATTGTAGCTTACCGTGTTCCGATGTGTCAATCGCGATAATTACTTCTTCAATACTGTGCTCATCAATGATGCGTTCTAATTCATTGATACTGCCAAGGTTAGGAAGGAAGGCACTCATGCCATTATTGCCAGTATTATCGGCATATACAAATCCTTGAAAATTATTCCCTAGTTTAACTTGATTTTGAATAATGTCTTTATAAATAGATATGGCTTGTTGATTGCCTCCAATAATTAAGGTGCTATATCCAAATTGACCTTTATTGATTTTTCTTTTTACACCACCTAACACAATATATCTTCCAATGATGGTGAGTACAAATTGGATGATGAAATAAACAAAAAAAGATTTGTAGTAATAGCTTAGGTCTTCACTTCTATCATTAAGGATAATAATAAAATATAAAGCAATGGCACCAATAATAGTGATAATGAATGTACGATATAATTCAATGAATCTGGACTTGCGATAAGGATTAAAATAAGCCCCAGAAAATAAATGCATCGTTAACCAAAACAGAGGTATGCCACATATTGTAATCCATAAATCTTTAGAAGAGTAATTGCTGATTAAATGCTCGAAAGAGATAAGTTCCGTATTTCCTTTTCGATAAAATAAAAATATAAACCAACCTATTGCCGCTGCCATAAAATCGGACAAAGCATAAAGGATGAGTGCTATTTTTACTTCTTTGCGCATGCTTAATTGAAATAAATTATTTTGAAATTATCTATCCAAATTTTACCATGACTTACCGAATTAGGCAAACTAGACTTAAGTATAAATTTAAATTTACCATATTGAAATGCTGCTGCAAAACCAGTTAGGTTGATATATACTTTTGTCCATTTATCTTTTGCATTTAATCCAATGATATCAGAGGAAATATAACTCCCAAGATGGTATACTTCTGTTCGAACGATAAAAGGGATTTCACTTTTGTAATTCAATTCCATATAACATTCTTTATTTGGCGACAAAAAATATTCTAAAGAAGTAATAACCTCCGCGGATTCGATGCTATCATGCAAATCAATTAAACCACTCCAGTCACCTTCCATCACTTCATTGGTTTGATTTGTTTTGATGAGTGTCGTATCACCTGATCTTTTGACAAATACATTGCCTTGCTCAAAATCTTCTACGAAATATTTAACCAGTGGCGTATCCGTTGTTCGGTAATTGAAGGTCGGGATATGTTTGATTATATTGGTTGGATTAGGCGCGAATGTAAAAGTATCTACACTATAGAAGGGATATTTTACACGAGTGCCGCTAAGTCCGTTGTCCCAAATACCTGCTACAACTTGCAATTGACCAGTTTCTGTTGCTAAAACAGGTACTTTACAAGGAAGCTCAAATGCACCTAATAATTGCCGATTGTAATAAACCCAAACATCCGTTATTTTATGTGAAATAGAACCATGGGTTGCAGATACTGTTGGTAATAATCGAACACTGTCTATTTGAATATAGGTTGGGATGGATTCTTTAGGATTAATCAAATTACAAGAAGAAAAACCGATTAGAATGCAACAATAAAAGAAAAAAATAGGGCTAATATTCATGAGCGAAATTGTAGAACGATGATTTCTTGTATTTATTTTATTCTTCGCCATGAAGATTTATTTTTTTTAGAATTTTATAAGCGACTTCCATGGTTAAAAATCCTTCTTGTACCGAAATGATTGGAGAACTATTTTGCAGAATACAGTCACGAAAGGACGTCAATGCTATGTGAATCGCGTCTTGCACAGGCACATCTGGTGCATCCATGGTCATTACTTGATGGTGCATATTTTTTTTGAGAATGGAAATGAAATCTGTCTGCTTTGCCAAAAAGTCTACACTGTAATAGGAATCTTTTTGAAAGATGCGCATCTTGCACATATCGCTTTGGGCAATTCTGCTGGCTGTTAGATTAGCAACACAACCATTGGAAAATTCCAATCGAACATTAGCAATATCAATGGAATCACCTACAACATTAAACCCACTTGCTGAAATTCTTTTTATTTCACTTTTAACAATGCTCAATACAATATCAATATCATAAATCATTAAATCCAAAATGACATTCGTTTCATTATTTTTTGTCGGAAATTTTGCTAAACGATGCGCCTCAATAAAGAGTGGTTTCGGCATTTCTTGTTGTACTGCAATTAAAGCTGGATTGAATCTTTCGGTATGACCTATCATACATTTTACATTTCCTTCCTTACACATATTGACCAATAGTTCCGCTTCTTCTAAGGTGGAAGTCATTGGTTTTTCAATAAACAGATGTTTACTTGCTCGAATCGCTTGTTGTGCTATTTCAAAATGACTGCTGGTGGCACTAACGATATCTACAGCATCGCATTTTTCCAACAGTTCATATAATGAAATAAAATAGGGAATGGAAAATAAAGACGCCAGTAATTTCGCCTTGGATTGGTTTATATCATAAACGCCTATCAGTTGTATACCCGGAATACACAGTAATTGTTCAATATGTATTCTTCCTAAATGCCCAGCACCAATTACCCCAATTTTTACCATTCTACTATTTTCGTGTGCAAGATAAAGAAATGTAGTATTTAAAAAATAAATAAGCGGTTAATGTAGTTCTCTTCGACTTTCAAATAAGGAAATGCTTACAATGTAAGAATAAATTCAAGCAAATATTAGCACACCTTATACATCCAATGGTATTTATCTTCTGTACGACCATATCGAATATCGGCTAATTCTTTTTTGAGCCAATTTGAAACTTCCCATTCTTCTACAGGTGGTAAATTCATCGTTTGTCCATCATAAAATAATTCCGAAATAGGTGCAATTACAGCGGCAGTGCCCGTTCCGAAGGCTTCTTTCAATTCGCCTTTATAAAAACTTTCTCTGATTTCATCTATGGTAAGTGGGCGTTCTTCCACTGTATAGCCTTTTTTATTGAGTAGCTTAATGGCACTGTCGCGGGTAACCCCAGCAAGTATAGTTCCGCCGCTCAAATCGGGTGTAATAATTTTATTGCCCAATACGAAAAATACATTCATTGTGCCTATTTCTTGTACAAATTTATGATCGTAGCCATCTGTCCAAAGAATTTGATCATAACCTAATTTACGCGTTTCCATGGTTGGCAACATACATGCCCCGTAATTTCCTGCTGCCTTTGTATAACCAATACCGCCAGGAAAAGCACGAACATATTTATTTTGAACATAAATTTTGGTAGGCTTATTGTAGTAAGCGCCAGCAGGTGAAGTAATAATCATGAATCTAAAATTTTCAGCAGGCTTAATGCCAATAAATTCATCTGTGGCAAACATAAAAGGTCGGATGTATAAAGAACAATCATCTATATTAGGCACCCAGTCCTTGTCTAATGCAATCAATTCCTTCATGCCGTTCATGAAAATTTCTTCAGGCACATGTGGCATGGCCATTCGTTCCGCTGAAATATTAAATCGCTTCCAATTGTCTGTAGGTCTAAAGATATGTATTTCTCCTTCTTCATTTTTGTACGCTTTAATGCCTTCAAAAATAGATTGACCATAATGAATAAATGTTGTAGCAGGGCTCATGGAAATATCACCATACGGCACTATTTGAGGCTCTTGCCACACACCATTGATGCAATCAGCAATCAACATATGATCAGAATATGTTTTGCCAAATTGAATATTAGAAGCATTCACTTCTTGTGATCTACTGACTGCGACTTTGGATGTATTTATATTCATTGTTTCTTTTTTTAAATTATAATATTACTTTGCAAAAAAACAACAAATAATTCATATTTTACTTATGCCTTCCGACAACATATCAGAAATTCTGCACATTTTCCAAGATGACTTGTTTGTTTATCCTATGATAGATGACATGCAAGCGATTGAACAATCAGAAGAATTTCCAAAAAATGTAGTACTTGCTTTACGTTCAGATCAATTGGAAAGTAATCAGGCATTGTTAGTCAAAATGCTTGCTGCGTGCAAACTTCAAGCAAACGAGTATAAAATTATTTACCTTGAAAAGGAACAAGATGCTTTTGCATATTGTCATATTCCTTCGATAGAAACCATTTGGTTTTTTGGCATTCAGCCAAGTACAGATGCATTTCAACTTCAGCATGCCTTATACAAACCATTTCGATTTCATCAAAAAAAGATGCTATTGTGTGATTCCATTTCTGCCATCGCTACGAATGATGCATTGAAATCTGCTCTTTGGATCCAAGGCTTGAAACCATTGTATAAAGTTTAATTTAATCAAATACCCAAAAAATAGATTGCCATGCAACTTGTATTTTGTACCAATAATGCGCATAAAGTGAGTGAAGTTTCCCAAATCATGGGTCCGCAATTTGAATTCTTACGTTTACATCAAGTGGCATTTTATGATGAAATTCCTGAGCCATTTGATACATTGGAAGCCAATTCAAATACCAAAGCAAAAACGGTTTATGAACGTACTGGATTAGACTGTTTTGCAGAAGATACTGGCCTGTTTATTGAAGCTTTGCAAGGCGCACCAGGTGTATACTCCGCACGATATGCAGGCGAACGTGCTACGGCGGCAGAAAATAATGATAAGGTATTATTAGCCATGCAAGGAAATCCCAATCGTAAAGCGTATTTTAAAACGGTAATTACCTTAATCATAAGCGGCGTTGTAAAACAGTTTGCTGGTGAATGTCACGGAACTATTATCACGGAGAAAACAGGCGTACAGGGTTTTGGATATGATCCAATTTTCAAAGCGGATAACCAGGAACTCACCTTTGCAGAATTATCTCCTAGTGAAAAAAATACAATTAGTCATCGCAAAAAGGCATTTGATTTATTTGCAACTTATCTAAAAACCTTATCTTAATTTTTGCATGCGAATTCGAATTCAATTTCCAACGCCATTCACTTTTTCAGTAACTATTCCCGTGCGTATTAGCGATATCAATTATGGTGGTCATGTTGGCAATGATCGAATTCTATCCATCGTACACGAAGCACGAATGGCATTTCTTGCTCAATGGAATTATACGGAAATGAATGCTGGAGGATGCGGGCTCATCATGGCGGATAGCGCCATACAATATAAAGCGGAAGCTTTTTATGGCGATACAATATTGGTGGAAATAGCAGTAGCGAATATTGGCCCAGTTGCATTTGATTTATTTTATAAATTGACTACCACTCGCTCCGAAAAAATGATCCCAATTGCTTTTGTCAAAACGGGTATGATTTGTTTCGACTATGAACAAAGAAAGATAGAAAATATACCTAGTGATTTATTGAAATGTTTGAGTTTGTAAAAACTAATTAAACTTCTAAGACTGTTGTGAAATAAATTGGAAACTATCCACAGCCTTGACTTTTTGGTTCTTTTATGTCAAGACAAAAGAACAAAACATAATTTGAAGCACTACATTTGCACCCATGTTTGCCATAGTAGATATTGAAACTTGTGGATCTTCATTCGCTTTTCAAAAGGGCAGAATTATTGATATTTGTATATTAATTCATGATGGCATTCAAGTCATTGATAAGTTCTCGACATTAATAAATCCGGATTGTCATATCAGTGGATTTTTTACGAATATTTCAGGTATCACAAATGAGATGGTAAAGGATGCGCCCCGATTTCATGAAGTCGCAAAAGAAATTTTAGCATACACAGAAGGCAAGTTATTTGTTGCGCATAATTCTAGCTTCGATTATAATTTTATAAAAGCCGAATTCGCTTCTCTTGGATTTACCTTTCGAAGAGATACATTATGTACAGTTCGTTTAAGTAGAAAATTAATGCCAGGTAAAAAGTCTTATAGTCTTGGTAATTTATGTGCTGAATTGGGTATCGAAAATAAAGCTCGACATCGTGCGGAAGGTGATGCAATTGCAACTGCCGAATTACTAGATATTTTGTTGTCTATCAAAGCACAAAGTCAACAATATAAGTCTACCAATTTGGATGCAATTATGACAACACGAATAGACAATATCAAAAAGTATATTCTAAAAAAATTGCCAGAGGATTGTGGCGTTTATTATTTTCAAAATAAAAATGGCGACATCATTTATATTGGCAAAAGCATCAACATGTATAGCCGAGCCATTAGTCATTTTAATGCGGATCTAAAAAAAAGCAAAGCCATGTTGAATGATACATATAATGTAGATTATGTAGTAACAGGTAGTGAATTGATTGCTTTATTATTGGAAGCAGAAGAAATAAAAACGCATAAGCCATTGTATAACCGGCAACGAAAAGCAGATGTATTTACGCATTGCATTGATACGTTTGTGAATGAAAAAGGCATACATTGTTTTGCGATAGTTCCTACAGAAGAATCAGAAAATAAATTATTGGCATTCACCAATTATGCCTCCGCAAGAGAGAAATTAGAATCATGGATTGATGCAAATTCTTTATGTACTTCTTACTGTGGATTAACCAGCGAAGGAAGTATTTGTTTTAATCACCAAATCAAAAAATGCTTGGGTATTTGTAGCGATAAAGAAATAGTAGAACAATACAATGCCCGTGTACTTCCCATCTTAAAAGAATATAGATTTACGCAGCCAAATTTTATTGTATTGGATAATGGTAGACGGCCAAATGAAAAATCATTTATTTATATTCAAAACCATCGTTATGTTGGTTACGGCTATTTAGATGAAACCACACAAATCTGTAGCCAAGAAGATATACAATTTAATTTGACAAGTAAAAAATATTACCCAGATGCTGATGATATAATCCGCGCATGGATGAAGCAAAAGAAACGACAAATTTTGGTCTTAAAATAAAGGGGACTAAATTTTTCTATTTAAAAAACCGACACCAAATTACCCTTTCTCCCCCGCATACATCTTCTCAATAATTTGCACCACAGCCTTTCCTTCTTGCGCATTCGTCATTACACTTTCTTTGCCCTGTAAGGTCTTCACTACATTGTCTATCACGCGATCATGGTTGCTCATACTACCTTGATAAGTGCCGTAGTCATTCGATTTGGCACTGGCTTGAATGGCAGGCAATGACTTGTTTTTGATTTGCTGATATTCAATGGTATTCAAATATTGACCACCAATTTTTACCGTGCCATTTTCTGCAAGAATAGTAATAGCACCTTCCATATTTTTTGAATAGCTACAAGTAGAAAAATTAAAATTCACTATGGCACCTTGTATGGTTTCCATCACGAAACTACCATTGTCTTCTATCTCATTGTATGGATGAAATAAATTTTTGACAATACCCATGCAGTTTTTTATATCACCAAATAAGTAATAAAGAATGTCTACGAAATGACTGAATTGGGTAAATAAACAACCGCCATCCTTGTCTTTTTTTCCTCGCCATTCACTAGCATGATAATAGGTTTCATTTCGATTCCAAAAGCAATTGACATTGATTAAAAAGATAGAACCTAATACATTTTCTGCTAATAATTTTTTGACTTGTTGAACGGGTTCGTTGTACCGATTTTGTTTCACTACAAAAATAGTTTTGTCTTCAACTTGTGCAGCTTCTATCATTTCTTCACATTGCTTACTACTTACTGCCATCGGCTTTTCGCACACTACATGTTTGCCTGCATGCAAGAATGCAATGGTATGCGGATGATGTAAGTAGTTGGGTGTACATACATTTACAACATCTATATCTACATCTCGCAACATCTGATCAATATCGTGGTGAAGTGCGATTTCTTTTTTTATGTCTGTTGGAAAAATAAAACCAGGTATTTCGCAAATGCCTACCAACTCTGCATCAGGATGCTGTTGTATGTGAAGTGCATGTCGAATACCAATATTTCCATAACCTATAATTGCAAATTTTACTTTGTTCATGTGTGTGCGATTAATTCTCCTTTACTATTTAATTCTACTTTTTTTTCATCCAATAAAAATCGAATGATGAGCAGGATTGTTTCTTGTTTCAATGTGCCAAATGAATTGCAAAAAGCTGCAATAGACAAACTGCCTTGTAACGAAATCTGTTGCAAAATAGTATTTTTTACAGATTCCATCTCTGTTGCTGTTAGTGCTTGTTTTTGTTTTAGACAAATATCACATTGTCCGCAGGCAAGCTTTACTGTTTCACCAAAATAGGCTATCAATAAATTGGATCTACATATTTTTTCGTTTTGTATAAAATCAATCATAAAATGAACTCTTGCTGCATACCTTTCTTTTAAGATGTCTATCCGTTTTGTATCAACGCGTACATCATTGTTCATGGGTCTATCATGCAAGTATTGCAATTGTGGTTTTTCTTTTGCTTTGCAATAGTCAATAATACCATGATCATGTAATTGTTGTAAAATATCTTCCACATAATCTTTAGCAACTCTTGCATGCTGTGCTATTTGAAATTCACTGATGGGCACATAATTATTCCAAATGCCACCATACAATCGAAGCAATAATTTCAAAACCTCATCTAATGCAGGATGTTGTTTTTCAATGTTTTCTATTGTCTCTTTTGTAGTCATAAAACAAACACGAGAGGGTAGAAAAAAATGATCACTCAATCGCCAATAGCCTTGCTGTTCTAATAGTTTGATGGTATGATGCGCTTCTAGCACATTGCATTTAAATCGTTTACAAAAGTCGTCCAATTCAAAATCAAATACCTCATCCATGCCATCACCAATACCAATTTGAAAGTAATGAGCGAGTGCAATATATATATCTTTTATTTTTTCGAT
The DNA here is from genome assembly GCA_947476825.1 of Bacteroidota bacterium. Classification (GTDB taxonomy): domain Bacteria; phylum Bacteroidota; class Bacteroidia; order Chitinophagales; family Chitinophagaceae; genus OLB11. The sequence continues at coordinate 12,825 of CANJRV010000064.1, forward strand.
ACTCGGAAAACGAAGCGAAATACCTTGTTCCAAATCACGAACGGTAATAGATTCATACAACAAAACAGCATACGCTTTTAAGCCATCTCTACCTGCTCTGCCTGCTTCTTGATAATATCCTTCTGGTGTATCAGGTGTGTCAAAATGAATAACAGTTCGTACATTGGGTTTGTCAATGCCCATACCAAATGCATTGGTACAAACAATAATTCTTGTTTTATCTTCTATCCAATCTTCTTGTTTGCGATTGCGAATTTCTTGCGACAAGCCTGCATGATAATAATCTGCCGACAAGCCATTTGCTTTTAAGAGTTGCGCCAAATTATTGGTGGCAGCGCGACTTCGACAATACACAATACTGCTGCCTTCTACTTTTTGTAAAATGTCGATGGTCTTTATTATTTTACTTTCTACTTTAAAACAAGAAAAGGAAATATTCTCTCTTTGAAAAGTATTGAAAAATAATTGCCCATTTTTGAATGCCAATTTATCCATGATATCCTGACGCACAAAAGGCGTTGCACTTCCAGTAAGTGCAAGGATAGGAATGTTGGGCAAATGCTCTTTTAATTCTGCTATTTCTAAATACGACGGACGAAAATCATAACCCCATTGTGAAATACAATGCGCCTCATCTACTACAATTAATTGGATGTTCCAATCTTGTACATAATCCAAAAATTTTTCGGATTGCAATCTTTCTGGTGATACGAATAGGAATTTGTATTTGCCACTAGCCATCTCCACATAAGCTTGTTCTACTTCTTGTTTTTGCATTCCACTAAAAACAACTTGACATGCAATACCTCTTTTTTGCAAACCTTGTGCTTGGTCTTTCATCAAGGCAATCAAAGGAGAAATGACTAAGCAAGTACCTTCCAAAAGCAAGGCTGGTATTTGATAACAAATCGATTTGCCACCGCCAGTAGGAAGTATAGCCAATGTATCTTTTTGTTGCAATACATGGGTAATGATGTCTTCCTGCAATGGACGAAAATGATCGTACTGCCAATATTTTTTTAAAATGGAATGAGGCGTTTGCATTGGGTGGCAAAGTAAAGAAGTAAATGGGAGAATGTGAAGATGGGAATGTTGTTTGGCGAATTAATTATTTTGTTTCGTCAGCAAATGAGTTTAGAGAACTTTTTGGAATAGCTTGTTGATTCTTCGTGAGTGAACCTCCTTTATAGAAGAAGTATTTTTGTTTCCATTTGGCAAACAAAATTGCTTGTAATATGCGTTTACTTTTTATTTTCTATTTTCCAATTCTATTTTGTCAATGTCCTTTACGCTAATATTTTCGTTTTCTTCTAACAATAATAATTCAGAGTTTAGGACTTTAAGTTTATGCAAAACTTTACCACTTTTCAAAATTACATTCACTAGTTGATACCCCATTCCGCTTTCAGGAAGGTTTACTAAAACATGGATGAAGCTGTCTGTCAATTTTAAAGTTCTTGTTTGCATAGTGATATATTTTTAATAAGGTGTTTGTTGCTTAAATGTCCCTGCTGCTGTGCCTTTGGCAAAGTATACTTCTTTGCCTCCTCCACGTTTTTCATTTGCAGCTTGCACTAATCCTCTTTGTAAAGTGTCAGTTTTTATAGGTTGTATTAGAAAAGCAAATTGAATTTTATCATTGTTCGGCAAAGCGTAACGTTCAACTGGGTCATCACTTGTATTTTTACAAATCAAATAATCTTCCATTGTTGTTGTGAAAGTACCAGCACGTAAACACATGTTTACTTTGTCAACTCTTCTATCATTATCAAAAGCGGAAAGGCGAATAAAAACTTCTAGCCCGTCTGCTAATACAATTGGATTTTCAATGGCTCCATTTCCAGTTTTAGATTCGTTGACAATATTGCGAAATTGTTTTTTATTTAAAACAGCAATAGCGTTTAGGGCGATAATACTTGCACTAGCTTTACATGTAAAGATACCTTCGTTAATGATTTTGCGAACATTGTCGCTTGTAGAAGCATTCATTTCTACTACTATTTCAGAATTTAGAACAAGATATTTTTCTCGTGCATAGTTTCCTTCTTTGTTTGCCTCAATAATTTGATAACCCATTCCAGTTTCAGGTTGATGAAGTAGTTCGTTTTCTTGCCTAGCTGTAAGTTTGTATAACATAACAAATGTTTGATTTTTATGGTTGCCAAATTTATTAATTAATTTTCTTCTATTGTTTTTATTTTTTCAATTGTATTTACGAGTAGTTTGTACATGAGTTGCATACTAGTTAATCAATTTAGTTTTCTGACTTGTCCTACAAATCAATATTATTTTCAATGTTCGAAAATTTAAAAATTGCTGATGATAAAATGAAAAACGGCGTAAGTCGATTGAAGATAAAAAAATTAGTGGTGAGAACATCCACAATGGCGTACACGGCTTATTTGTTTTTATATTTGGGGATTGTAAATTAATTACTCATTCAAAAAATATTATCGTGTGTTATGATGTTGCCTCGGGTACAAGACTTGCGCTGAAATATGCTAAGCATAGGGGCGATGATGCTTCAGTCATTGCGAAGTTGGAACAGGAGTTAGCGCTTTGGGTGAAGAGTGCCGACACGCACCATTATGTGAGTGGATTTGCGCACCCTAAATTAATGGTGTTTACAAATGATAAACCGTTTGAAGCTCAATTTTTTCAATGGGGTTTGATTCCATCTTGGGTGAAATTAAAAAGTGCAGCTAAGACTTTACAGAACCAAACATTGAATGCAAGGGCAGAAACGATTTTTGATAAACCGGCTTTTCGGAATGCGGCGAAGGGGAAACGTTGTTTGATTTACGTAGATGCGTTTTATGAAAATCATCATTATAAAGGAAAGACTTACCCGTTTCATATTTCGATGAAAGACGAATCGCCATTATGCCTTGCAGGTTTGTGGGATGAATGGGTAGATATGGAAACAGGTGAAGTAATAAATTCCGTTGCGATAGTGACTACCAAGGCAAATGGGATGATGGCGAAAATACATAATAGCCCGAAACTAGCAGAAGCAAGAATGCCAGTGATACTGCCCAAAGAAATACAAAATGAATGGCTAACTGCATGTAATACCGAAGAAGATAAAAATAAGTTGTTGGCATTATTGAAACCCTTGGATGATGCATTATTAAACTACCATACCGTTCCCCGACTGAAGGGTAAAGAAGCGATAGGTGATGTGCCAGAAGCTGAAAAGGAATTTGCGTATGCGGAGTTGGTGTTTTAGTCGCATGAGGGCAAAAGATGAATGTAGAAATTGTTGATTGAAAAGGGACTTTGATTAGTTTGCTAAAAGCAAAAGAATATTGCTTCGGAGCGAAAGACGTTCCGAGGAACGGAATAGCAAAAACGTCCCGACACTATTCGGGACGTTTTATAGGTAAGGTATTTTTTCTTTTCCGTTGTGTGTTAGTGCCAGTGCTTATTTATCTTTTCGTCAATAAATTAACTAATTCTTCATTTATATAATAGTTTCCTGTTCCAAGTTTGTCTTTTCGCAACATTTTATCTTGTGCTAATTTATTTAAATAATTTGCAGCCGTTAATCTTGACACGCCCAAATCATTTACCATAAATTCAATCTTTGTATATGGATGCGTAAATAAATTATTAAGCAAATCCTGACTATAAAATTTATAATTGTCACGCAGTCGGTGTTTATAATCAAGCATTAGTTCTTTTATCTTTATAATTAGTTCAATAGTTTCACGCGCTGTTTCTTCTACTCCTTTAATCATAAATAAAACCCAATCTTCCCATAAATCCTCATCTCTAACTTTTTGAAGATAACGGTAGTATTCTGGTTTATGTTTAATTATATAATTACTCAGATAAAGAATTGGCAATGTTTGAAGATTTTCAAGAATTAGATAAAGTATATTGATTATTCTTCCTGTCCTTCCATTCCCGTCATAAAATGGATGAATACTCTCAAATTGAAAATGTATAATCGCCATTTTTATTATTGGGTCGCAATCTTGCATGTCAGAATCATTTATATATCGTTCAAGATTTGACATTAAACTAATAATTTCTTCATAATCTTGAGGTGGAGTATAAATTGTTTCACCTGTTGCAACATTTTTCAAGGCAGTACCGGGCAATTTTCTAAATCCAGCCGTATTGCCCTCCAATACTTCTTGAATTTTTATAATACTTTTATTTGTAAGTAATTCGTATTTGGTAATCAGTTCAAACCCTTTTTTTAAAGCAGAAATGTAGTTCTGAACCTCCTTTGCTTGAAGTGATTTAAATGCATCAAGATTTAATTCAGATTTAAACAAATCATCATGAGTTGTGATGATATTTTCAATCGCAGAACTGTCTTTTGCTTCTTGCAATCCAAGCGTATTAATCAAGATATTTTGATTAGGAATCGTAGATGAAATTCCTTTTAACTCGGCCAAAGCAGCATGAGCAGCTGGTAAAGCTTTAAGTACTTTTTTTGTTTCTAGATCAATACTTAAAGGTAATTCATTTAATGTCCAAGCTTTCATATATATAGAATATTAAGTAATCTATACAAATGTAACTTGCTTTGTATAGAAATCGGCAAAAACTATACATATTAATTATTGTTTCTTTAGAATACGCTTAAACTTACGTTCAATGTCTTTGTGTACTACACCCAACATCAGTCAATGAAAAAACTTCCCTTCTCATCACACAAATCTAATAAAGAATGACCAACAATTTAGCTCTAAAATCGTATGGGCAGTACGCAACATATTTCAGAAATTTTAAGAGAGAAAATACGCTTTAACAGCCTTGGTTAGGAAAACCAATTTTATTTATGCTTTGGGATGCCGCAGAGAGCCGAACATTCTAAAGAGCTGAGAAGCGGAAGGATTGAAGATCGAGAAGTTGATTGGAAGAAGAATGTAGTTAGCAAGAAAATATCAAAAACAACTTTTTCTCACCAACACTAATTAGGCTTCGGTTTCCTTGCCGATATTTCTGTAGGTGTATGAATTGAAAATATGTCGCTTTGCAAATCGCGTAATCGTTGGCGAATTCACCATTTTGACATAAATACTTTTTGGCACGCCTAAGTATTCATATACACTACCACCTTGAAAGGTAATTTTCAAGTTTTGCCCTTTGTGTTCAAAATCATCAACATAAGAAGTACTTGTAACCCTAGTATATTCTTCTTTGTTTTGTGCAATCGTTTCAGGGGCAATACTCACTAAAAAATGATAACCGGCAATAATTTCTTTGCTTTTTACTTCGGCTTCAGCTTTACGATTATCATCATCTTGAAATTTATCAGGGTGCCATTCCTTAATTAAATTTCGGTATGTTGTTTTTAATTCTGAAAGTTTTGTTTCTTGCGATGCGCCTAAAAGTTTTCGGTAAGTGGCAATTCGTTTCATATTTTTCGTTCGAGGATTTTCACCCCCCATTTATTTTGAGCGGGCGAAGCTAAGGTTTTTTATAGCAATTCCAAGACTTTGAGTTTTTTAGTGTGTATCCCTTTAATCGCAATTATTTATAAACTCAGGAACCTATAAATTCAAGAGCCTATGTGACAACCCATTCAAACTTTTACCCCAAGTTCATAAGCAGGTATTCTTAGTTCATAAACAAGTTTTTTTAGTTCACAGATGCACATTTTCTCCACACAGTCTCGGCATTAGTATACCCTAATCCTATTACCAATCAAATCTGCCGGACTCTGCGTTAGGAAATTTCATTCTGAAAAAATATAAAGATGCGAATGCTTACAAGTCGCAGAGTCCGGCAACAAGAGTTGAGAGGTGATAGTATTTTGAATAATAGCCGAGACTCCGCGGGGAATGAAAGGCCTAGGCGATACCATACTTGCCTTGCGAGCCGAAACCGCCCTGCAGTCTAATACCTTGTTTGACATAATAAAACACTAGCAAAGCAAAATACCCTTGGCGCCGATACCATGGTAGAAAAACTACAAAAACTGAAAATAAAAACCAGAAATAAAGAGAAATAATGCGCTAAGGTGGAGAGGGGCTTGGTGTATCAGGGTATGTAAGCCTTGTGTTAAAAATTGTTGGTGATGACAGCAAGAAGGGCGTAAACGACCAAAAGAGCTATCCCCGCAATTGCTTTCTGGCGTGTATTACCGCAGTTTAGTACTTTAAATCTTCCATTAAGAAATATTCTCTGGTTTCCTTTAATTTTTCAAACATTTCAGTCAAAATTCTAAGTATTTCCAAATCAGTTAAATCTTCATTTGAACTCTGCCTAAATATCTCGATTAATTTACTTTTATCTACCTTAGGTCTTTCGATATTCGTAATTGTGTCAAAGCAATAATCTGAAGTAATTAAATTTAATTGATCCTTTTGGTCTCCAATAACCAAATTATATTTGTTTAAAGACTCTTCAATATCAAAGTTAAAAAAGAAATATTGATAGAACTCCTCAAACCCTGGAATTAAGTCTCCCAAATAAATATCTTTTAAACTTGAAATTAGTGCTTTAAATGGTGCTCTTAATTCAAGGTCTATAGATTCAATAATGTTCATTCCCTTACAAGAGCCAAGAACAACTAAAAGGGAATTAAAATAACAAATATTGATTTCCCTAAATAGTGCTACTAATTCAAACCACCTAATTTCATCATTATTTTTTAAAATTATTCCATTTTCATTACCATGCGTTTCAATATGAAGGACAAAATAGTAATTTTCATATTTCGCTTTTCTTAAAAGAAGTTCTAGCAAGCAAGCAAATTCGTTTTTACTTGATATGTCGTAAAATCAGTAGATAATTCGGGGTTTTCAAAGGATTTATATTTTATTATTGAAGAACACTACTGTCCAACTATGAATTGAATAAAATCAACTGTTTGACAGGGTCTGTTAATTTATCAGATAGTTCAATCTTTGTGAAGGCCTGATTTAACTTGATTTTCTCAAAGACACCAACACTTAATATTTGTAATATTTTATTCATGGA
>CANJRV010000065.1 GCA_947476825.1 Bacteroidota bacterium
AATTCGGGATTATTAAACGATAAATAAGCATGTGCTAAATAATTCAAAATGAGGGTTCTGTAATTTTAAAAAGTAAGCAACAAAAAAAATATAAAAAATTGATATAAAAGTATTTGGAAATTAGAAATGAATGAATACATTTGCACTCCATTAAAACGGAAAAGTTCTTATTCTTATTGATAATAAATATAAAAAAAAAATACTTTTTTTATAAGCCACTTTAGCTCAGCTGGTAGAGCAACTGATTTGTAATCAGTAGGTCGCTGGTTCGATTCCGGCAAGTGGCTCTTTTTTTTTTGGGGGTAGTTGACCGAGTGGCTAAAGGTGACAGACTGTAAATCTGTTGATGTAATGTCTACGGTGGTTCGAATCCATCACTGCCCACAACAATTGCGGAAGTCGTATAGTGGCTATTACCTCAGCCTTCCAAGCTGATGACGACAGTTCGATTCTGTTCTTCCGCTCACGAAATTGCATAAAAAATAAATCCGATTGTTTCCTTACCACATGAGGACTGAAACAATCGGTTTTTTTTTACTGTTTTTTGCCGTAGTGGCTCAGTGGTAGAGCACCTCCTTGGTAAGGAGGAGATCGAGAGTTCAATTCTCTCCTACGGCTCTCCCTTCTTTTTTAGATAAAAATATATAACACGCACAGAGGTAAAATCGAATCCTTGAATGCTAATTCAGATTTACTGCATTCTTTTCAATAATTCATCTTCATAACTTTTCCCGATTGGGATTGCATCCAATTGACCTTTGTTTTTTATGTAAGCATGTTTATTTCTCACATATTCTATTTTGGCAATGGGTAAAATATAGGAACGATGCACACGAATAAAATCAATAGGAGAGAGCTTTTCAAGAATCATTTTCATGGTCATGCGAGCAACGATAGTTTTTTGTCCTTCAATATGAAATTTTACGTAATCATTTAGCCCTTCCATATAAATAATGTCACTTCGTTTAACTTTTATCAAACTATAATCTGCTCGTATAAATAAATAGGGTCGCTTGCTGTTTTCATGTACATGTTGATAATGAAAGTATTCCACCGCTTTCGCAACTGCTTGTTCAAATCGTCCTTGTGTAAAGGGTTTTAGCAAATAATCAACAGCACTTAAATTAAAACCTTCCACTGCATAATCGCTATAGGCAGTAGTGAAAATAACCATGATTTCTTTAGACAAATTTTTATAAAAATCAATGCCCGAGATAGAAGGCATTTGAATATCTAAAAATATTAGGTCTACCGGAAAATTGTCAATGTATTTCTGTGTATCATTTGGTTTAGTAAATGATTTTTGCAATTCAATTTGTTCAATTGCGTTACAAAAACTTTCAATGATTTTTAACGCCAATGGTTCGTCGTCTAATGCAATTGCTTTTAACATTGTAGGTCAAGGGTTAAAGAAACAGAAAAATGATCTGCTTCGTTTTGTAAATATAAACTATGCTTATCGGGATACAAGAGATTTAATTGTTGTTTCGCATTGGCTAATCCATAGCCGCTTTTTGTTTCCGAATATTGACTATGCGGTACTTTCAGGTTATAGACATACAAGGTTAATGTATCGTCTTTCGTTTTTAAAGTGATGATAATGCTTGAATTGACTTCTGGATTTACACCATGTTTGAATGCATTTTCAATAAATGGAATGAGAATTAGGGGAGCAATTTTTTTTCCGCCAATTTCTATTTCGGTTTCATACACTACAGATGCCGTTTCGTCCAACCTTATTTTTTGCAAGTCGATATACGATTGAATATAATTGAGTTCGCTTTCCAGAGATACGTATTTTTCTGTTGCTTCATGCATCACATAACGCATCATGCTCGACAGTTTTACAATGGCCTCTGGTGTTTTATTTGATTTTAATAATGCCAATGAGTAAATGCTATTGAGTGTATTGAATAAAAAATGTGGATTGATTTGTGCTTTCAAATAAGATAACTCCGCTTGCAATTTTTCCTTCTTCACTTGTTTCCATTGGTCATTAATACGATAGGCTAAAGAGGCAAAAAGAATAGCAACAAACAGAAAAATATTTTGCCGCATTTCTACCCATAAAATAAAAATATACGGTGGATGTCGATGGGGGAAATGTGGTTCATCTCGCCTGCCGTCCAGTTCGAAATGTGGTCTACCTTGTAGCTCTCGATGTGGCTCTCGGTGCGGCATATTATTATGCATGTCTTGCTGCATGCGAGGCGGTGTAGCCAGTTTAGGTAAAATAACAATCACAAAGGAAAAGAAAACAAAAAAGGAATACTGTAGATATTTTTTTTGAAAATAGTAGGTAGGAATTAGCTTATAGTAATGAGCATAAAAAAAGACTAATAAAACAATCGATGATAGTAAGTCTACAAATTCTCTGGAATGAAAAAAGTCGTGCGTAACAAATTCGAATTGCTTATTCATCACAACTGGAAGCAGCAAGAACAATAGGCTTCCGATGACATGCCAAACAATATTTTTCGAGAATGAATTCATACGAGTCGGCTAATGTAATTCTGCATTTGTTGAAATAGAAGTAATTGAGATTAGTATTTGTTTTTTATCGGTTTGGTGTGGACAATGGAATGGTAAGTAGTAAATTCCTGTCATAGATTTCTCATTAAATGGGAATAGTAAGCGATGGCCGAATGTAGGATTAGGATTATCCATATTGGGAGCTGTTAAAAGCATAAACGGTATTTCGATGGATATAATATAGATATTACCAACAATATAGGATATGATGGATAACTCAATATTTAATGAACTGTCAAAAAATCAATAATGGATTGAACACTTTTTAATGTAGCTGTAAAATAATTGCCTTGTTTCAAATAAGGGATACTTACCGAATCAATTATTTTTTTAGTGTCTTCATCTGTCATGATTTTTTCTATTCCATAGCCATTACAAATTCTGATTTTGCGATGGACTTTAGACAATGCAATTAATATTCCATTGTTTTTTTCCTTCTTGCCAGCCTGCCAGTATTGTGCTAAGAATAAAGCAAATTCATCAAAGTGATTGGCATCAACTTGGTTGGCATCAATAGTAACAACAGCGATTTCAATGGATGCGGTTTTATCGAAAAGTGTGATGAGATTTTCAAGATGTTCGATTTCTTCTTGCGTAAATAATTTTTCAAAATCACTGACTCTGCCTAATGGTTTAATAGTACGCCAATTTAATTTCATTACTGCATCATATTGCGAATCGGGTGGAGTAGCATAATTTGCTAAACCAGTAGATGTATGTCGAATACTATCGATTTGTGTATTCTGTCCGAATGTAACAATTGAAATCGCTAAAAAAATAAAAGTACAAAGTTGCTTCATGGCTTAGTTTTTTATGAACTAGTATAATAGCTTTTTAGAATGTTGAAAGCTAGAATTTGCCGTGAAATGTACACATTAATATTTGCCAACTGGAGAACTTTCGTTTCGTTTTCAATAAGTTTTCGATGACTAAATTAAACAAAATATTATTACTTTATTTTGATTTATCTACTGGAAAGTCAAGATTAGAATGGGATACTTGTTCTACTGATAATGGATAGATGAGGTGTTTGATAAATTGAAAAATTAAATGAACACCGAGGCTTCTTTAATCGTCCGTTTCTTTTTCAAGATTTGGTGCAGCTAGATTATTGCTTAATTCAGTATGTCTAATTTGTCCACCGAGATAACCTGTTCTTGCAACCAATCCGAAACTGATGATTGCAATAATTAAAATTATGAACGCAATGGTTCTTGGCATTGGCGATTTTTTAATCGTTAGAAAGGATCCGATAATAGAAGCAAGGCCAAGAACAATTAAGGATATTAGCGCATACATTGCTGATTCTTCATGTGTTTCGATGGTTTCTTTTAGAACACCTTGTATATCATGCACAGTATGCTCTGCCGCCTCGCCAGTTAAGTATGCTGTGCCGGCACCCAATGCAGAAATAATGAAAATTAAGTAGGCTGCAATTTTGGTGTCATCACTTTTTTTCCAAAGACCAAAAGCAAGAACTATTCCGCCAAGCATAGAGCCGAAAATTGGAAGATGGGTAATGAGTAAATGGATATGTGTTTGGTTCATACTTTTGAATTATTGAAATGTAATAAATTTTTCTCTGTCGGTTAATGAAAATTCGCAATGTTTGGGCGCAGTCGTATACGTATTGCCACAATCAGGGCAAACATAATAAATGGATGACATACTATTTAATGTATTACTGTTTAGGTCACCCAAAGTTTGTTCAAAAAAATATTTATGCTTTAACTCTGTTTTCATTGCATAGGTCAAGCTTAAGACAGCTATTTTATTATCAGCGATTTCTGCAGTTTTTAAAAAATCAGGATACATAGTTTTTGCTTCATAGGCTTCTCCATTGATGTCGTCACTTAAATTTTCTTTCGTAGTTTTAACTGTGTATTCTGGCTTAATGATGGGAACTGTTGAGCCAGCGTCTTCAATGACTGCTTTGTGGTTTGTGGCGTGAATATTTTCTGCAGCTGAAACTGCATGATATAATGTAGCAATTTGATGATATCCATCTTCTTCTGCTTTTTTTGAAAATGCGGCATATTTTGCTGTTGCGGTCATTTCTCCTTTATAGGCAGATTGCATGTTTTCAATTGTTTTAATACTTGCGTCCATATGTTCTTTGGTTGTTATTTTTATGCTTGACTTTTTTGTGTCACAAGAAATCATGATAATACAAGTAGTTGCTACAAGTAAGGAATAGTTTAGGATAATATTTTTCATTTTTTTACTGCGAAGATTAATTATAGTGCAAAGGTATTCGCAACAAGTTCAAGCCATGTTACACAATTCAGAGAACTTTTATATGATTCACACTTTGTAAGACTTTGGTGAAAGTCAGATAGGATTTTTTAAACATTTTTACACTTGTGAAATGATAAATTGAAGGATTTTTTATTTCAATTTTGATTGTATATTATCTATGTTATAAAATAGGAAATAATTTATTTGAGTGAATTGATTTGTTCTGATCGATCATGGTATTCATTTAATCCTTCAAACCCTTACTGAGCGAAGTCGAAGTGTCATGGTTCTCCAATTTGAGGTTAAGTGCATGAAGCGATTCTTTTTTCTGATACATTTTCGCGCTGATAGAGTACAACCTTTTTATTTATCCCAAAGTTTGTCATATAGTTGAGGACATATTTTCTTCATACTTTCTGGTTTATCTTCTTGCCATGTAAATTCAAATTTTGGATATTGCCCTTCCTTTGTTTTGAAACTCTCATGATCAATATAATCGTATAGATCCTTTCCAGTTTTTTGTTTGAAGGCTTCAAGTGCTACATACCAAAAGCTTTCAAATTCGTAGTTGTCTATTTTTTCATCAACCTCACTAATTAAATTGTCTGGGTTTTCTTTTGCTTTAATGTAAGTTTCTTTTCCTCTGGAGATGACCCAATTTCTAAAATACTCAAACCCATCATCCGAACAACCTCCATTCAATATATAACCTGCACACCACATTTCTGAATTGTAGGTATCATAAAGTAATTTGTCTGTTCTTAATCGAAAACCAATCATTTGTTTTGGCGTCAAATTGCCAATTTCTTGAATTAAGAAATGTTTTTGTTTATTTTGACTTGAAGTGTTTTTTAAAGATTTGTCTATTAGTGACCAATACAAATCTTCGTCTAACATGTCTGCTGTCTTTGCAAGTTGGGTTGTATCAAAATGATTAGGATTAGTTTCAGCTTGTTTGGGTGTTTATTTTTTTTGAAACAATTTGTCAAATATTCCCATTTTGTTATTGTTTTCTGTTGAACAGCCTAAAATTGTCAAGCTAATCATGATGATAAAAATGAATTTCATTTAGAATAAAAATTTAGTTAGAATGCATATTTATAATCACTTTCAGATTGTGAACTCAAATTATGCAGTCATTTTTGAATTATTTATCTTCACTTCCTTGTAAATGTAAAAATTTTAATAGAACAATCAAATTCCCCAATGCCAATAATATTTCTTAAGCTCAGCACAAATTATAAATTCCTCAAAATATCAAATTACATTTACAGCCTAAAATTATACTTCAACCATGAGCGATATTATTTCTACCAGCAAAGCACCCGTACCTGTTGGTGCTTACCCGCATGCTCGAAGAGTGGGCAATTTATTATTTCTTTCCGGCATTGGTCCGCGTACACCCGACACGAATGAAATCCCTGGACTTACATTGGATAAAAATGGGAATTTTGTCACTTTCGATTTTGAAGCCCAGTGTAAATCTGTATTTGAGAATGTACGTATTGTATTGGAAGAAAGCGGAAGCAAATGGGAAAATTTAATTGACGTTACTGTTTTTTTAGTGCACATGAAACGCGATTTCGTTACCTACAATAAGTTGTATGCGGAGTATTTTACCACGGCTCAACCTTGTAGAACAACAGTAGAAATAAATAGTTTGCCAACTCCTATTGCCATAGAACTCAAGTGTATTGCCACTATTGAATAGATGTAAGGTCTTTTTTCTCAAACCATAATCATTGAAAGGAGTGATGGTTCCAAACCAATAGTACCTTTTTTAATAATTTTCATTCGTGTCAAAATATAAAACTGGAGCATTTATTTTTGCATCAAAAAATACGATACGGTTTAATACTAATCTAACATTCACGAATAGCCCATCAAACTATTTTGCGAAAGCTGTTAGAATTTCACATTAATTAACTTTTAAGTTTATCCTTTTCTTAACTATCCTTTTTTATATTTGCCTACTTTAAAATAAAATTCATGAATTATAACAGAATAAATAATATCGTTGGCTGGGTTATTTGCATCGTTGCTTGTGCCGTATACATGATGACTAAAGAGGCATCCGTTAGTTTTTGGGATTGTGGTGAGTTTACCGCAGGTGCCGCCAAATTAGAAGTAGTACACTCTCCTGGTGCGCCATTATTTTTGATGATAGGCAGGATAATCGTATTTCTTGTAGGTATGAAAAATGCTGCTTTAGCAACGAATTCCTTATCCGCTATTTCTAGTGGATTTTGTATTCTATTTTTATTCTGGACGATTACCCATTTCGCTAAACGCATACTTATAAAAAATGGTGAAGAAATAGACCAATCTAATTTGATAAAAATTATGGGTGCCGGTATTGTTGGTGCTTTGGCTTATACATTCTCAGATACATTTTGGTTTTCCGCTGTGGAAGGTGAGGTATATGCGATGTCTTCATTTTTAACTGCCTTGGCTTTTTGGGCCATTTTGAAATGGGAAGACCGTCTTACCAGCGATAATGATTCAAGAGCAGATCGCTGGATAGTATTGATTGCATTCATTATGGGGCTTTCGATTGGAGTGCATTTATTGAATTTATTGACTATTCCTGCTATCGTCATGGTCTATTATTTCAAACGTTTTGAAGTGAGCCCATGGGGAACGGTTAAGGCATTCTTTGTAGGATGTATTATCACTGCCGTTGTTCAATTTGGCATAATACAATACGTGCCAATTATGGCTTCCAAAATGGATATATTATTCGTCAATACCTTCGGATTACCTTTTAATAGTGGCGTATTTTTTACCATTTTCTTGATTGGAGTTGCTTGCTTTGTTTTGTTAAAATGGTCAAAAAAAACGAACCATTATTTTGTACAATTAGGAACACTTTGTTTGATATTTTTAATGATAGGATATTCCTCTTTCTTTCAAATCATTATTCGTTCAAATGCCGATGTGCCAATTGATATGACTAATCCAGACAATGCTATTTCATTGATTAAATATTTACAACGTGATCAATATGGGAAAGTGCCTTTAGTGTTTGGACCAGATTATAATTCAAGACCTAAGTTTGGTTCTGATGGTCATGTGGTAATGAAAGATGGTACTATGCAATATTGGAAAGGACCAAAAAAATATGAAGAAACAGGAGAAAAGAAAGATGAATATGAATACGAAGATGGCGAGACTCGTTTCTTCCCTCGTATATGGGATGGCAATGACCCGAACCACGGCAATTTCTATAAAAACTATTTAGGGCTTGGTGAGAATGATAAGGCAAGTAGCGCTGACAATTTGAGATTCTTTATGGGATATCAAGTGAACCAAATGTGGTGGCGCTATTTCTGTTGGAATTATATCGGTCGACAAAATGATGTACAAAATATTCAAGGCGAACCGCAAAATGGTAACTGGATGTCGGGTATCAAATTTTTTGACCAACGTAGAATTGGGGATATTGATAAAATGGCGGATGCATTCAAGCATAGTAAAGCGCATAATGATTTGTATTTCTTGCCATTTATTTTAGGCTTATTAGGTCTTGTATTTCAATACATGAATGACAGACGTAACACATTTATTGTCTTTTTATTATTCTTCTTTACTGGTTTGGCTATCGTTCTTTATTTGAATAATACGCCACTTCAACCGCGTGAACGAGACTATGCTTATGCTGGTGCTACCTATGCATTTGCAATATGGATAGGATTGGGAGTAATGATGGTGAGCGATTGGTTTAAAAAATTAAAACTTGGCGCCATGTCATCCATTGCAGCCACAGCATTATGTTTGCTTGCAGTACCAGCATTAATGGCAAGTAAAGAATGGGATGATCATGATCGTTCACAAAAAACATTACCATTAGCAACTGCAAATAATTATTTGTCTTCTTGTGAACCGAATGCGATTTTATTTACTGAAGGGGATAATGACACTTACCCATTATGGTATGCACAGGAAGTGGAAGGTATGCGACCTGATGTACGTATTATCAATATTAGTTTGTTAGGTATTGATTGGTATATTGATCAATTACATTATGCCATCAATAAATCGGGTCCGATAGATATGATTTGGAAACCAGAACAATATCGTGGTGAAAAAAGAAATTATGTACAATACAATGATACCAAAACCATTGCGCAAGACAAGTATGTAAACCTTACCGAAATAATTAATTTTATCACCAGCGATGCGAGTGGTGCTACTTTACCTTCTATGGATGAAAATCGAGTGAATTATTTTCCGGTGAAAAACTTTTTTATTCCTGTAGATAAAGAATTGGTTAAGAAAAATGGTGTTTTAGCAGCAGGTGATACATCGACTATCGTTGACCAAGTTCAATTTACGATGCCTAAAAATGTAGCCTACAAAAATGACTTAGCGATATTAAATATATTGGCTGCGAATGCTTGGAAGCGACCAATTTATTTTGCAAATTCTATCGACCCAGACCATTATGAAGGCTTACAAGAATATTTGCAATTAGAAGGATTGGCTTATAAATTAGTACCAGTTCGATCAGAAGGATCTACTGCCAATGCACCGCAACGAATTAATACGGAAAAATGTATTGATTTAATCATGAATAAATTCATGTACGGCAATGCAGATAAAGGGACTGTATATTATGATCAAACAAACCGTAGAATGTTGAATACACCAAGAGTATTGGCATTTCAATTGGCTGATCATTTAATTCGAAATAATCGTAAAGCAGATGCACTTAAAGTGATTAATCATGTACTGAAAATGATTTCGGATAAATCTTATCCTTATGTCATTACACAAGAAGATAAATCTATGATATTATTGTGTGATGCATGTATCAAAGCTGGAGGCAAAGAAGAATCGAAAATGATTACCGATAAGTTGATGAAGTTTACGGAAGATGAAATAAATTACATGAAATCTTTGCGCGATGAGCAAAGGTCATTCCGAGAAGATGATGTGCAATTTGAATTGACGGCTATGAATTATTTAGCAAATGAAGCCAACCAAAATGGTATGCCTGAATTAGGTAAATCGCTCAGCGAAAAAGTGAATACGCTTGCTGGTATTTCGGGTGTGATGAATAAAAGACAATAAGATGTATAGTGCAATTATTCAAGATTCTCTATTTGATATAGAATTAGGGACAACAACGGTTGTAAACGGTTCGGCTCAAGAATGTACACTAGAATTTGGTGGAAAGGATGCGTATTTTTTTACGATGCATGGCAAAAAAATTATAGCGGATGTAGTGAAAATTGATTTGGAAAACAAGCAAGTGGTTTTACGTGTTCAAGGGAAAAAAATAGTAGTTCAAATCAAAGAGCCTGTAGATATTTTATTAGATAAATTAGGCATTGTGCAATCACTAACTAAGAAGGTGAATCACCTAAAATCGCCAATGCCTGGATTAGTGCTGAAGGTTATTGCAAAGGTTGGAGATCTTGTCAAACAAGGCGAACCTTTATTGGTATTGGAAGCAATGAAAATGGAGAATGTATTTAAAGCGCCTTCAGATGTAGTGATTAAGTCGATTGATATAACTGAAAAACAGGCGGTTGAAAAAGGCGAATTGTTGATTAGTTTTGTCTAAGAATAACTAATATTTCAAATACATATAGAAAGATGAGAATGTTTGTCTTAATTACGTTCTTTTGTACTTCTTTGCTAGCAAATAAACTGCAAGCACAAAATGCGTATATGTATTTTGAAGGTATAAAAGATATGCCATGTCATTTATTTTTGAATAATGAAGAAATAAAACTAGATGGCAATCAATATACCATACTAACCTTTGAATCTGCAGGTGAACAAACGATAGATCTCATTTTTAAAAATGGACAAGCGGATGTACAAACTTTTGTAGTGGATATTTTGCCTAATTCATGTTATGGATTTAAATTGACCAAGACAAAGGATAACAAATTCTTTTTAATGGATTTAGTGAATACAGGCGCAAATGTGGAGGCAAATACTGTTTCTTCTGCTGCATTGTCGACAGTGTCGAATAAGCTTGTTTTGTATAATCCATCTTCCATTGTTGCCATTCCGAAAGTAGAAAGGACAAAAAGCAAGTGGTTTAGATGGAGAAAAAACAGAAGGCAAATTGAGCATGCAGTACCACCAACAGCAATAACACAGCATGTGGAAAAACAAAAGTCTACTAAAGTGGTAAGGCCTGCTCCAGTGCAGCCAGTGGTATTACAAAGAAAGGATGTTGGCATACAAAGGGATAGTCTGAAGGTGGTGAAAGTAATCCAGAAACGAACAACGGAATCGAAGCCTGTACCAACAAAAGCGCAAGCTAATGTAGATATCTTACCGAAAGTTGTAAGTAAAGAGAAATTGAAGAAAGCGGATACAACCATAACTAAACAAGTTTCGACGCCAATTCCAAAAGTAGAGCCTACATTAAGGAGTGAATTGGTGCAGAAAATGGATTGTTCTACGAAAGCTTCTGATATGGAAATTGCTTCATTTGTTGAAAAAATAAGGTCAAAACCAGATGAAGAATCAAAAATTAATATTGCAAAAAGAACAGGGTTGACGGGATGTATTTCTGTCGCACAATTATCGGCATTGTTACAAAATGTAGAGACTCCTTATGCGAGATATTCATTAATCAAATATTTTAGAGGTAATGTATATGATTTTGAAAATTATATACAACTCGATACTTTATTTACAAGTGAAATGTATAAAAGTAAATTGAAACGACTAGCTGAATAATATTTGTACTTGTGTATGGATTGATTCTTGGTTGAAAATGGTAATTTGTAAAGCCCAAAGCCAGATTCTAACTACTCATTACCAACTACTAATTACTAATTACGCATTACTTTCTACTTTCAGTTTTTTTAACGAGATTTGCGCGCAACATTCAAGTAAAGTAAAAATCAAAAATGATAGAAATTAAAGTGCCAACTGTAGGCGAAAGTATAAGTGAAGTAACATTGGCAAAGTGGACAAAGGCAGATGGAACATGGGTTGAGCGGGATGAAGTGATTTGTGAATTGGAAAGTGAGAAGGCAACATTTGAACTCAATGCAGAACAAGCAGGTATATTGAAACAGTTTGCAAAAGAAGACGATACCTTAAAAATTGGGGATTTAGTTTGCAGCATAGACGAGCAAGCAGCACGACCTGCTGCCTCGACAGCATTAGACAAAGAAGTACCAGAGCCAATTGATGTACCGAAACCAATGGAAGTACCAAGAGTGACTATTCCTAAAGAGCAGGTGATTGCGCCTGCGGTTCAAACGCATATGGAGTTTAAAACAACGCCACTTGCTGCCGAAATTATAGCAGATAAACAGGTGGATATTAGCCAAGTGATTGGTTCAAACCCATCTGGAAAAATAACTAAAAGCGATGTGTTGCAAGCTATAGAAAATCAAGAGTCTCAAGCGCATGCAAAGCTTGATCTGCGCAAAGAAGATAGAAAGAAAATGAGCAATCTACGCAAAACAATAAGCCGTAGATTAGTGGAAGCAAAAAATAGCACTGCCATGTTGACTACTTTCAATGAAGTAGATATGAGCGCAATAATCGAATTAAGAACATCGTATAAAGATGCTTTCAAACAAACGCATGGCGTAGGATTAGGTTTCATGAGTTTTTTTACCAAGGCATGTACGATTGCTTTACAAGAATGGAAATCAGTGAATGCTTATATTGATGGGGATGAAATTATTTATCATGAATATTGTGATATTTCTATCGCGGTAAGTGCACCAAAAGGATTGGTTGTTCCAGTGATTCGAAATGCAGAAACTATGAGCATGGCGGATATCGAGAAGTCAGTTTTTGAACTAGCTACAAAAGCAAAAGAAAATAAATTGACAATCGAAGAAATGACTGGTGGGACTTTCACCATAACTAATGGGGGTATTTTTGGTTCTATGATGAGTACGCCGATTATAAATATTCCTCAATCTGCAATTTTAGGCATGCATAAAATTCAAGATAGACCGATGGCAATTAATGGTGCTGTCGTAATAAGACCAATGATGTACTTGGCATTGAGTTATGACCACCGAATTATCGATGGCAGAGAAAGTGTAGGGTTTTTAGTTAGGGTGAAGGAATTATTGGAAAATCCAACTGCTTTACTTACTGGTAAAACGCCTGCGAAACAATTGTTGGAATTGGCATAATTTTTTGCCTGATGTATGTAGAGTCTTATTTTCAAACCGCTGCTTATTTATATGAACAATATGATTTGCAAAAGCCATTGCCGATATTCTTAAAAGAGTATTTTAAGCAAAATAAAAAATTCGGTTCGCGAGATAGGAAATTTATAGCCGAACTGCTTTACGGCATTTATCGCTTAGGAAGAAATGATTTTACACTCTCTGTAAAAGAAAGGATGTTAATTGGCGCTTTTTTATCCAAACGATTACCCTTATTATTTTTTGAAAAGACGAATGCAAACATGGCTTCTCTATACGATGGCTGTTTTATAGCACGCAGAAAATGGATAGAAGAGAATTATCATATTTCATTTACAATGCCATACACATGCAGTGATGGTATTTCTATTGATGATTATTTGCAAAATTTATTTTCACAGCCACGCTTTTTTATTCGGATTCGTAAAAATAAAGAATCCATCATTCGGAAATTGAAAGAAAAAGAAATTGCCTATATGGAAGAGTCCGATGCTTGTCTATCCTTTGATGTGGATACCAAATTAACCGATTTATTTCCTGCTGGTGATATAGTCATACAAGATTGGTCATCACAAAAAACAGGTGATTTCTGGCATCCTATATCATCAGAAAAATGGTGGGACTGTTGTGCTGCTAGCGGTGGTAAATCTATCAGTTTGTTGGATAAAAATAGTAAAATAGATTTAACTGTTTCTGATATTCGTCCTGCTATATTAAATAATTTGCATACTAGAATGCAGCAATATGCTTATGGCGATAAATATGTTTCCCATGTGTTAGATTTGACGAAAGATATTTTGGCTTTTACCAATAAGAAATTTGATCATATCATTTGTGATGTACCATGCAGTGGTTCTGGTACATGGGCTCGTTCACCTGAGCAATATTATTTTTTTAATGAAGAATTATTAAACAACTTTCAAACAAAGCAATATACCATTGCAAAGAATGCCTTATCTTATTTAAAGCCCAACGGATATATATTCTATATAACTTGCTCTGTGTTTGCGGCAGAAAATGAAAATATAATTGAGCAATTGAAGTCGGAGAATCTAGTTGACATTGTGAGTGCACAATTGATCAATGGAATAGAAAGAAAAGCAGACTGCTTATTTGTTGCTGTGTTGAAGAATTGCATTACAGCAAGCGGTTAGTGATTCCATTTTTAGATCGACCAATTTATTCGGCATGTCAAGAGGCTTGGTCGTTTCAACATACATGGTATACATACCTAAACGTTTCCCAAATTCCATGTCGGATAAGTTGTTGCCAACCATAATGGATTTGCTGAAATCAATATCTGGGAAATCTAGTTTTGCTTGTAATCCCATGCCGGTATTGGGTTTGCGATGCGGTGCATTAGTATCTAAATCAGGCGCAAAATAGTATGCATGTATGTGACCGCCAACAGGTGCCAATAAATTGTCCAAGTGTGCATGAATTTGAATGACATCATTGCTGGTCATCAAGCCTTTGCCTACTCCTCGTTGATTTGTAACGATGATTATTTTGCCAAATAAAGTATTCAATTTTGCAATGCTTTCCAACGTATTATTATACAACACAAATTCATCCGCATTCCGAATATAATCGCCATTCTTTTCTATATTTAGTACACCATCTCTATCTAAAAAGAGTGTCCATGTTTTATCAATTAGGCTTGTAAAATCTATCATTTGTTTTCTTTTCTAAATAGGGCTGGAATTTCAATTTGTGCTCGTTTGTAATCTTCAGGAATGCCAATATCAATAAAATAGGCATCTTGTTTATAACCTATAATCTCTCGTTCTTTAATCATGGCTTCCAAATAATCTTTTTCAAAAGAGAATTTTTTTGGAAAAGGAATATTTAAAAACGAATTTCTATATATACAATAGATACCACCATTGATGAGTCCAGTTGCACCTAATTTTTTTTCCTCAAATCCTGTTATTACTTGTTTTTCATCCATATGCACTAAGCCATATCGATCAGCATGTTGCATAGGTTTTAGGGCTAATGTACAATCGCTCATTTGCGCTTGTTGCAGAGCTAACATTTCTTCCAAATCCACATCAAATAAAGTATCCCCATTGACTACAAAAAAATCTTCGGTCTGTGAATAGGAGAGTGCATGTAAAATAGCACCGCCTGTTCCAAGTGGTTCATCTTCTTCTGCAAATTCGAATGTGAAATTAAATTCATCAAGATGGGTCAAAACATAATCCTTTACCATATCCTTTTGATAGCCTACGGAAAAAATTATTTTATTGAAATTGAATTTCTTGAGCTGTTGACAAATATAATAGAGGAAAGGTTTGCCATTGATGTCTGCCAAGCATTTTGGTTTATCAATCAATACACTTTGCAATCGTGTACCCATGCCACCAGCGAGTATGATACAATCTGAAAGCATTAGGCAAAATAATTTTCTTCCACTAATTGACAAATGATATGTCCCAACATAATGTGTGCCTCCTGTATACGCGGTGTATCCTCACTAGGCACATTGAGTAAATGATCGCTGATGTTTTTTAATTTTCCACCAGAAGCACCAGTGAATCCAATAGTTACCATGTTTTTTATTTTCGCTGCTTTAAATGCTTCTACTATATTTTTAGAATTTCCGCTAGTGGATAATCCAACTAATACATCACCTTCATTGCCTATACCTTGTATCATACGCGCATAAACAACATCAAAACTATAATCATTTGCAACGGCGGTAAGGTAAGAAGTATTGCAATGAAGGGCTTCTGCTGGTAAAGCAATTCTATCCGTATAAAAGCGACCGCTAAATTCGGCAGCTAAATGTTGCGCGTCTGCAGCGCTGCCACCATTCCCACAAAAGAGGACTTTTTTGCCTTGCATAAAAGCATTCGTAATTATTTGGCAACAATCTTGGATGGTTTGCAACATAGATTCGTTTGCCAATATTTGCTCCTTAGTTTGGATGGAGGATTCAATTATTTTTTTTATTTTGATTTGCATTTGGCGATATTTGATTTTAATTGTTCAATGAAGGTATTTCTTGCGCTGCGAAAATAGTATGTAAACATGGAATCACCATTTTTTGCTGAAGGACAATTTCTGGATGGAATAAACCATTTAACCCAATACATTTTTTAGGAATTTTTCAAGTAGAAATAAAAAATTGACTTAGCGTATAAAAATATTTTAAATTATCAAAACTTAAATTACATTTGCAGTCCTAAAATTTCAAACAGAAATAAACAAAAAAAATAAAAACCGAATAAAATGGCAAAAGAGACCTTCAAAAGGGATAAACCCCACGTAAACATTGGTACTATTGGTCACGTAGATCATGGTAAAACCACATTAACTGCTGCAATCACAGACGTATTATCTAAAATTGGTTTGGCTGAAAAGAAAAACTATGATGATATCGATGGAGCTCCAGAAGAAAAAGAAAGAGGTATTACAATTAATACAGCACACGTTGAATACCAAACAGCTTCACGTCACTACGCTCACGTGGATTGCCCGGGTCACGCTGACTATGTAAAAAATATGATTACTGGTGCTGCCCAAATGGATGGCGCTATATTAGTAGTTGCTGCAACAGATGGTCCTATGCCTCAAACTAGAGAGCATATCCTTTTGGCTCGCCAAGTAGGTGTACCTCGTATGGTTGTATTTATGAACAAAGTTGATTTAGTTGACGATCCAGAATTATTGGAATTAGTTGAAATTGAAATCCGTGATTTATTATCTATGTACGGTTTTGATGGTGACAATACACCAATCATTCAAGGTTCTGCAACTGGCGCATTAGCTGGTGATCCAGCTTGGTGTGCTAAAGTAACTGAATTGATGGCTGCAGTAGATGAGTATATTCCATTGCCTCCACGTCCAGTTGATTTAGATTTCTTAATGTCTGTTGAGGATGTATTCTCGATTACAGGTCGTGGTACAGTTGCTACAGGTCGTATTGAAAGAGGTGTAATCAAAGTTGGTGAAGAGGTTGAAATCGTTGGATTTAATGCAGAACCTTTGAAATCAGTTTGTACTGGTGTTGAAATGTTCCGTAAATTATTGGATAGAGGTGAAGCAGGTGATAATGCAGGTTTATTGTTACGTGGTATTGAGAAAAGCGATATCCGTCGTGGTATGGTTATCTGTAAACCAAAATCAATTACGCCGCACACTGAGTTCAAATGTGAAGTATACGTATTGAGCAAAGAAGAAGGTGGTCGTCATACGCCATTCTTCCAAAAATATCGTCCTCAGTTCTATTTCCGTACAACAGATATCACTGGTGAAGTTGAATTACCAGCAGGAACTGAAATGGTAATGCCTGGTGATAATGTAAGTTTGACAGTAAAATTGATAGGACCTATCGCAATGGAAAAAGGATTGAAATTCTCTATCCGTGAAGGTGGTCGTACAGTAGGTGCTGGTCAAGTTACAGAAATTATTAAATAGTACTAAGTACTGTGTAGTTAGTACAAAAACACTTCGTGTTTTTAAAATTTACAAAGTACTTAGATATTTATCTAGGTACTTTGTTCTTTTTATAAGCAACTAAAAAATAAATAAACTACAGATCTTTAACTAAATTGAAAGTTTCATAATATTGTTTAAATACTTGAAACTCAATGATATGCAGGCATGGTGCAACGGTAGCATGCAGGTCTCCAAAACCTTTGATCTGGGTTCGAATCCTAGTGCCTGTGCCATTTT
This sequence comes from Bacteroidota bacterium, assembly GCA_947476825.1. GTDB lineage: Bacteria > Bacteroidota > Bacteroidia > Chitinophagales > Chitinophagaceae > OLB11. Next base: position 17,601 of record CANJRV010000065.1, read on the forward strand.
TTTTCGCAGATAATTATCTGCATCATTTTAAAATAAGAACAAAATGACTAAATTATTTAATTACTTTGAACAAGCGTATGATGAGTTAATTCATAAAGTGAATTGGCCTACTTGGTCTGAATTACAACAGTCTACATTAATCACCTTAGTGAGCATCATTCTATTGACAGCACTAATATTTTTAATGGATGGTTCTTCTGAAATAGTATTCGAAAATTTCTATAAGTTTTTTAAATAATGGAAAACATGGAAGAAATGACAAGCCCGGAAACTAGCTTTCCTGAAAATTCCATTTTATCAAATGCAATTGCAGAAACTAAGGCACCAGAAGTAGAAACTAAATGGTTTGTACTTAGGGTATTGAGTGGAAAAGAAAGGAAAATTAAGGAGTACTTAGATGTAGAAATTCGCCGTTCTGGTTGGGGAGCTACAATACCACAAATACTTTGCCCTGTGGAGAAAGTATTTAAAGTAGTTGGTGGCAAAAAAGTAATGCGTGAGAAAATACTCTATTCAGGTTACATACTTTTGGAAGCAACAACCGGTCGCTTAGGTGATGACATGATACAAACGATTAAAAGTGTTACAGGTGTGATTAATTTCTTAGGAAAAGATACACCAGACGCACTTCGAAAAAGTGAAGTCAACAAAATGTTTGGTAAAATGGATGAAATGGCTGATACAGGAGCAACTATGTCCGAACCATTTATCGTTGGTGAAACTGTTAAAATTGTGGATGGTCCTTTCAATGATTTTAATGGCTCTATTGAAGAAGTAAATGAAGATAAAAAGAAATTGAAAGTTGTTGTGAAAATCTTCGGACGTGCAACGCCTGTTGAACTTAGCTTTATGCAAGTGGAAAAAATTTCTTAATCGCTTTTTATCTAATAATATATATTGTAAAACTCATCGAAAGGTGAGTTTTTTTTGTGATTGTTTGGAAAATAGCTTCTATTCACATTAAACCCTTTCAGGGTTACCATTCATTTTGTCATTTTTCTATTCACATTAAACCCTTTCAGGGTTACCATTCATTTTGTCATTTTTCTATTCACATTAAACCCTTTCAGGGTTACCATTCATTTTGTCATTTTTCT
>CANJRV010000066.1 GCA_947476825.1 Bacteroidota bacterium
AGGAGTATTTGTTATTTTGATTTAGTTGTTTAGCTTTGTGGTTAAGGAAAAAAACTTCGGAGAAGGGAGGCTAATTGTTTAGTCTCCTTTCAAAGAAAAATTTAAACATCTCCGATACAAGCATAAAGTTTTATTCATAGGAGTCCCGAGGCGGAGACTCTGCGGAGAAAGAAGAATAATGGTTTCGGTTGGTGGGACATCAATCGATAGGAATGGCCTTCCAACAATATGAATTCAACTCTTTACAGAATGAGGAGCAATCATCTCACAACATTAATCCTCATTAAAACCCTTTTATCAAAAACTAGATGCAGCAGTAATTTCAACTTGTATATTTGTGACGTGCTGCATGTTTCAAAATATTGGATGTTTCAAATCACTGGCTGGTCAATATTTGCCTTGTTGAATATTTACGTCGCCTATATTGCCAAAGAATTGTTGACGCCTGTTGTGGTAATCAATTTCCTCTTGGCAAGTACTGGTTTGTATATTTCCCATCAGTTTAGAAATTACATTTTACAACATCAATGGATAAAATTAAGTACAGAGCGATTGGTTCAAAAAGTAATTTTGGCACTGTTTATTATCACTGTTATCTACATTTTATTTTATTATTCCTTTACATTTTTTTTGTATCGAGAATCCTTTCATTCTTTAAAAATTGCTAGTTTATTTGGCTCTATCATTTCCGTGTTTTTACTGTTCGGATGTTGGAGCCTTATTTATTTTGCTTGGGGTAATGTAGAAAAAAACAGGAATAATGTTATTCATCAACTCACCTTGGAATCGACAATGAAAGATTTAGAAATAAAAACAATACGTTCTAATCTGCAACCACATTTTATTTTTAATGCACTCAATAGTATTCGCGCTTTGATAGATGAAAATCCTGGACAAGCACGTGAAGCGATTACCCATATTTCAAATATTCTACGAAACTCTATTACCAAACAAGAACCCACAGATACCCTCGCTAACGAACTTAGTTTAGTAGATGATTATTTGGCGTTGGAAAAAATACGATTTGAAGAAAGATTACAAATAGAAAAGGAAATTGCTACGAACACTTTGGCATATCAAATTCCAACGATGATGTTACAAACTTTGGTAGAAAATGCGATTAAACATGGCATAGCAAAATCAGAAAAAGGAGGAACTATTTTCATTCATACGCATATTGACAATGCTCAACAATTAGGTATACAAATTGGTAATACCGGAAAACTGGATATATCATCAAAAGACGCCAATAGTCTGGGTTTCGGACTCCATGCTACTAAACAAAGATTGGTGTATTTATGTGGCAATGATGCTACTATAGATATGCAGCAAAAACATGAACAAGTAATCGTAACTATTTTAATACCTCATCCTAAACTTTAGCCAAATGATAAAAACAATTATTGTAGATGATGAACGCTTAGCTCGTTCAGAACTAAAAAAAATACTGAAAGAGTTTCCAGAAATTGACATCTTAGAAGAGGCAATCAATGTGCAAGATGCCATCGAAAAAATTGAACGCTTGCAGCCTCAACTTATTTTTTTAGATATTCAAATGCCAGGCGATAAAACTGGTTTTGATTTATTGGAAGTATTAGAACATACACCGCAAGTTGTTTTTACAACAGCTTATAATGAATTTGCCATTAAAGCATTCGAATATAATGCATTGGATTATTTACTTAAACCAATTGATACCAAGCGTTTAGCCGAGGCGATTCAAAAGGTAAAAAAGAATATGGAAAGGGAAATCAATCATCCTACCCATGCATTAGGTATAGATGATCAAGTGTTTGTGAAAGACGGAGAAAGATGTTGGTTTGTAAAACTAGGTGAAGTGCGTTTGTTTGAAAGTGTAGGTAATTATGCGAAAGTATTTTTTGGTAACAATAAACCGCTGATTCTAAAATCAATGAATGCCTTGGAAGAAAGATTAGATCCAAGAGTCTTTTTTAGAGCTAACCGCAAGCACATTATTAACTTACAAATGATTACTAAAATAGATAGTCAATATAATGGCGGATTAAGAGTAACCATTCAAGGTGGTGAAGAAATTGAGATTTCACGACGACAAGCTGTGAAATTTAAAGATACGATGAGCTTGTAGTAACATGCTAAATGGTGAATTGCAAATGGTTAATTTGGATTGAAAACTAACTTTCGTTTCGTGACCCGCAGAGTGCCTCACAAACATTATACTCGCATACATGATTAATATAGAGGACACATCTGCGGAGATGGAATGGTTAATGTAACATCATAAATTCTGATTACTTTCTACTTACGCCTTACGCCTTACGACTAATGCCTTTTTACTTTCGACTTTTTACTACCTAGTCTTTCACCAAAGTACCAATTCCATCCCCTGTTGCAATCTTCAATAAATTGCCTGGGGTGTTCATATCAAAAACAACAATTGGTAATTTATTTTCTTGACATAAAGTAAATGCCGTCATATCCATCACCTTTAAATTTTTCGTGATGGCTTCATTAAATGAAATATGATGATACTTGATAGCGTCTGGGTTTTTTTCAGGATCACTATCGTAAATGCCATCTACACGTGTGCCTTTCAGAATCGCATCCGCATTGATTTCTACAGCGCGCAATGAACCTGCAGTATCCGTAGTAAAGTATGGATTACCAGTGCCTGCTCCGAATATAACCACACGACCTTTTTCTAAATGTCGAATGGCTCGACGACGAATAAATGGCTCAGCCACTTGGTCCATTTTGATGGCACTTTGCAAACGAGTTTGTACGCCTACTTTTTCCAACATACTCTGCATCGCAATACCATTGATCACGGTTGCCAACATACCCATATAATCGCCTTGGGCTCTTTCTATGCCGGTTTCTTTTTCATTCATGCCTCGATAAATATTGCCACCACCAATCACTACAGCTACTTGTACACCAAGGTCTATAATGGATTTAATGTCGTGAGCATATTGCGCCAACATTTGCGGATCTAAACCAAAATTTTTATCACCCATCAAGCTTTCGCCAGATAGTTTTAGCAATACACGTTTATAAATAGGAGTCATGAAACAAAAATTATTTGGGCAAAGATAGAAGGACAATTGGCAAATAGTAAATGTGTTTCTGTTTTTTTAGAAATAGGCATGTAGGAAGGAAGACTTGGCTTTGAGCGAAGCCTTCCATGAGAACATGAGCCTCTTTGGTGGATGCATTGCGGCAACGATAGAAGTGGAAATCCTTTTTGCTTGCTTTGAAGCAAAAAGATTGGAATGGATAGCGTGCGTGCCGCCCAAAATATTTTCACTACATTTTTAGTATAGTCAATTAATAATTATATTTGTTTTCTAAAAAAGTTTTATGCAAAAAATTACATTACTCTTCATTCTATTTTCCATCTGTTATTTTGAAAGCACAGCAGCCATTCTCAAAGGTAAAGTCATTGACGAAAAAGGAGAGCCATTGCCGTTTGCCAGTATTTATTTGAAAGGCACAACCAAGGGCACAACCACCAATTTGGATGGTAATTATCAATTTGACATTGCGACCGGTGAGCATATTGTGATTTGTCAATATGTGGGTTATCAAAAAGAAGAAATAAACCTGACCATTAAAGAAGAAGTTACCACGAAAAATTTTTCCTTGAAATTAAATAACTCTTCGCTCAAGGAAATTACTATCAAAAGTGGCGGCAATCCTGCTAATGCTATTATAAAAAAAACGATTGCCAAACGATCATATTACAACAAAGAAATAGATGCGTTTAAAGCGAATGTATATATCAAAGGAAATTTTAAATTGGATGAAGTTTCCCAATCCAACTTGTTGTATGGCTTAATGGGGGGATCTACTAAAAAAGAGGATGGAACCAAAGAAAGTGTGAAAGATGAAGTAGATAAAATGCGTGGTATCATTTCATTGTCTGAATCCAATACAGAAGTGGCCTACAAGCGCCCTGATAAATTGAAGATTTTTGTGAAGAGTACAAGAGTGAGTGGAAATAAGGGTAGCTATGGTTTTAGCGATCCAATGTTTATTAATTTCTACGATAATAATGTTAGCATTGGCGAACAATTAAGTCCGCGTGGTTTTGTTTCTCCAATTGCAGAAACTGCCATGCTTAGTTATAAGTATGAATTGCTCAGTGCTTATATGGAAGATGGAAAATTAATCAATCGGATTAAGGTTACACCACGTCGAAAATTCGAACCACTTTTTTCAGGCATTATTGACATCATAGAAAATGAATGGCGTTTGCATAGTGTCGATTTACAAGTTGATAAAAGTGCGCAATTAGATGTAGCAGATACGGTGAGAATAAAGCAAGTTTTTGTACCAGTGAATAATATTTTGATGGTGAAAGATCAATCGTTTAAAATAAAAATTAAATTGTTTGGGTTTGGCATTACTGGAAATTATGTGAATGTATTCAGTGATTATGTTTTTAATTATGATACAAAAAATACGTTCAACAAATTCGTGAAAGAGTATGATACTGCTGCTTTGCACCAAACTGCTGCGTATTGGGAAACGCATCGTCCAGTGCCATTAGACAAAGAGGAAGTTGCAGATTATGTCAAAAAAGATAGTATAGAAAAAGTAGATAAATTGAAGGCAGATAGTGTGAAGCCAGAAAAAAATTCATTCAAGCAAATCCTGATGCAAGGCTATTCTAAGCGCTTGAACAAAACCGCTTCTTTGTCTACTACCGCTGTTATTTCATTGAGTAATATGAACTGGAATACGGTAGAAGGATTTAATTATGCATACGGCGTTGAATACAATAAAAGAATCAGTAAAGATCGTTTGTTTAATGCCAAATTAAGAATGCGTTATGGGGTGAGTAACCAACAATTCAATGCCAAAGTTCTTTTAAAATATACCGCAGGAAAAACCAACAAATCAGCCTTGTCTTTAAGTGGAGGTCGTTATGTATTTCAGTATAATAACAATGAACCTGTCAATGATTTTATTAATTCTTTCTATACCCTTTTGGAAGGTCAAAATTATTTGAAAATATACCAAGCTTATTTTGCAAAAGCCAAAGCGAATTATAAATATATAAGCGGTTTGAGTTTGACTGGACAAGTAGAATATCAAGATAGAACACCATTATGGAACACCAATTTATTTTCATTCAAAAAATCAAATACAGAGTTCACAGAAAATTTCCCTAAAGAAATAAGTAGTGGCTATATGTCGCCTTCTCGTGCGCTTTCCTTTACTGCCACTGTTAGTTACCAACCTGGTCGGAAATATATCAAATATCCAGATCGTATTCGAGCAGTAGAATCTAAATATCCTACGTTTAGTGTGGCGTATAAATATGGTATTCCAGTGCTTAATCATATTAGCAATGTGGATTATTCAAAATATGAATTGGCGATGTGGGATGACATGGATGTGAATTTATGGGGAACACTAAAATACATGATTACCATGGGTGGTTTTGTTCATCAAAATAATGTGCCATTCATGGACTATACCCATTTCAACGGCAATCAAATTATATTGGCATCCCCTTATTTAAATAGTTTTCAATTGTCGCCATATTATGGTAATAGTAATACAGAACCTTTTTACGTAACCTTAAATGCGGAGCATCATTTCTATGGATTGTTGACGAATAAAATTCCACTCTTCCGAAGATTGAAATGGTATTTAGTAGCAAGCACCAATACGTACTATGTCGACAAAACCCATAACTATGTAGAAGTATCTGCTGGCTTAGAAAATATCGGTTATCGTATATTTCGTTTCTTGCGTGTAGATGGTGTGGCTGGATATACCAATTTTAAAACGCCAGTTTATGGTATTCGTATCGGCATCAATAGCAGCTTGATTCAAATTGGAAGTGGTAAGGATGAGGATTAAGAAAGTAGTTAGTAATGAGTAGAAAGTCGAAAGTTCAATAAGTACCAGCCCTGAAAGCGCGACATATAAATAGCGAGGTGGCAACGCCCCTCGCAAATATCGTAAGAGCGTATTCATTAAAATTGGAGAACAAATATTTTTTGAATTTAAATGATTACTATGACTAATCATAGACGATCAAAAAAATCAAATGAATCATAGTTCAGACAAAAGGCAAACAAACACACAAAAGCCGCGCGTCAATCTTGCGCCAGTATCAGAGCGAGCAAATCATAGTTCAGGCAAAAGACATAAAAGACAGTCGTCATTCTTGCGCTGGTTTCAATCCACTTTCTCCTTTGTACCCTACACCCCCTAATCTTTAACCACTTTCAACACTTCAACATTACCTTTCGCTTTCATTTTCAAAAAGTAATTTCCTTTTGCATACTTGGAAATATCAATGCTATGCTTGCCCTTGGCATATTTATTTTGTAAAATGGTTTCGCCAATATTGTTTAGCAATAGTAATTCACTATCCTCTTGCAATTGAATTTCAAAAACACCACGTGTTGGATTTGGATAAATAATATGGTCCGTTATAAGATTGAATTGGTCCATACCAGTTACGGATAAATTGATACAGATGCTCGTATCCACACAAGTTGCAGTGGTTACTTCTACGGCATAAGAACCGCTTGCAGCTGGAATAAAATTCAAACTAGTTGCTCCAGGTATGGCAGTATTTGTACTGCAATCTATCCATTGATAAGTACCAATGTTTGGTGTAGAAATAGTCATGCCGTTGATGGTAATCGTTGCATTCAAAGTATCAATCACCACATTCAAAGTCACGATGCTGTCGCAGCCTGTGGCACTCGTATAGTTTTGTGTATAGGTACCGCTCGTTGTATATGTCTGACCGTTCATGCTAAATAAATTACACGATACAGCATTGATGAGCGAATCCGTACTTTGATTGATAGTCAAATTCAAATAGATAACACTATCACATCCTACTGCATTGGTATACGTCTGCGTATAATTTCCTGTAGAAGTATACGTCGTTCCATTGAATAAATAATAATCACAACCTGTTTGTGTTACACTGCTGCTTGTGCTTTGGTTGATGGTTAAGGTCATTGTATGTACAGAATCACATCCACCAACATTGGTAAATGTATCTACATAAACACCAGTAAAAGTATATGTCGTACCATTCCATGTATAACTATCACAAGCTGTAATACTAGATGCGCCTGTATTTGGTAAATTAAGTAATACAGTTACTGGTGATGAGTTGATACTTGTTCCTGTTGTAATGCAGGTCACTTCACAATAATAATAATCGGTTGCAGTTACTGTGGTGCTATATGTTGCATTTGTTGCACCGGCAATAATGCCAGTTGAATTATACCATTGAAGACTCATTAAACTTCCTGTTGGTGGATATTGTAATGACAAATTACAAGTTCCTCCTGAGCAAACACCAGTCACAGATGCAATCGTATTACCCGGATTAGTAGGTCCAGTGCAAGATGGTGTACTAGGAGCAATATCGATAAGATAATCTTCCGTTTCGCCATATGCATAGATACCACATGCAGTAGGCGCAAAACCTTCTGTGCAAACAACACGCATAACCGTATTCCCCATTGTAGCTGTTAATGGAATAGTGAAAGTTCCAGTAGCTGTTCGTGGTCCTAATATATTTGTATTTTCAATGTACACAAGTTCAGTAGGGTCAAAAGTACCACTGTGATTATAGTCTATCCAAATACCAATTCGGTTTGCAAAATAGGGTGCACCATTACATTCGTCTTGTTGAATGCTGAATGTATAGGTCATGCCAGGATTCATGGTGGTCAATGGTGGTAAGCTGAGAAAACTAGAATATTCTTGAAGAATGGATCCTGGTCCTGGTGCTAAGTTTGTGCAACTATTACTGTTTGCATACAAAGTATTTGTTGAACTACCATTTACAGTGACATTATAAATATCTTCATCCATGGGCGTGGATGCCTTTGATACGCAATAACAATTCATAAAGCTAGAAGCATTCACCGTAATTGGAGTAGAGCTTGCTGTTAGTGAACTAGCTGAACAGGTTACATCGCACCAGATAGTTAATGCGCTAGCTGGGACAATAAGGCTATAGGTCGCATTAGTTGCACCAGCAATTGCACCCGAAGAGGTATACCATTGAAAGGTCACACTTGTGCCAAGGCTAGAAGCATTTTGAATAGAAAAGGTATCCACCACACTTGGACATGGATTGATACTCGTTGCGAGTGTATTACCTGGAACAGGCGTACCCGTACATACTTGCGCATGTAGGTTCAAAGAAGACATTATTGTAGAAAGGCATAAGCACATAAATACAAGAAGCTTGGAAGTAAATTTTTTTTGCATAGACGTAAATAATTAAATGTTGTTCACGATTTTTCGTGAAAAGAAGCGCGGATAATTTTTCGCAGTGGTAAATTTAAGGATTTGTTTTTAAAAATGCATATATCGAATATAGCCATAAGCATTTCTTTGTATTGCGGCAACGATCGAATGGAAATCCTTTTTTGCTTGCTCTGAAGCAAAAAAGATTGGAATGAGAGCGTGTGTGCCGCCCAAATAATTTTGAAGGCTATTTTAGTAAGGTCTAAAAAGTAAATGCACGCTAGTCTTATTTTACATCCCTCTTACGAAGCCTTCGCATGTAACTTTCGTAAGAGTTTGAAAATAATAAATACGCCTACTAATTCTAGTACTAAAAAATGCCAAGCTGAAAGTTCAAATAAATATTTTGTGATTAGGTCATTACTACATATTTCAGGAACTTTATATGCTGTCATTTGATGCACGAAAAAATAGATAACTGGTAATGCAGAAAGTATGGAAATACAGGTGGGTAAAAACCATTTGAAGACATACGATTTTTTGATAGCAGCAGAGAAAATTCCATAAAGCCCAAGTGCAATTATGATGCAGGCAAACAACAAACAAACGAATAGCATTTTTGTATCTTGATTGGGGTCGTAATTATGATTGCTTTCTATAACAATAAAAACGGAGCAGGCTAATATGGTGGATAGAATTCCAGTAATGACAATGCCAATGAGTATTTCCTTCAATGGTACATACTTGGTAAGTAGAAGTAATAAGGTAATGAAAAAAACAAAAATAATAAGTCCCCACATGGAGTCTTTATTCAATTCATGATATGCCATGCTTGTATTTAATGTGGTCACATTTTCGGCTAGTGTAGAAAAAGCCCGCAAGTCAGCTGAATAATTATAGGAGATATCTTTTTTGTATTTTATTTTCGAAGGTGTTGATGGATCATCACTAGCAACAGCTTCATTACTTTCCTCGGTATGGATTATTTGGTCTCTGAAATCATAAAACCCAGTTCTTACGAAAGCCTTATTGTTCAAGTCTTGTGTAAGAATAGCATTCGCCATTTTACTTGGATTCAAGGTGTGGCCAATATTGTATTTGTTACAAATATTTACTAAGTTTTGTAAGTACTTTTCGATGCTCGCTTTATCTTTTGATTTGTATACGGTAAAGACAATTGGCGCAATACGATTGTAATCGAAACTAGTATCCACGAACTGCTCTATATAGAGATTTTTGAAATTGAATAAAGAATATTCAGCAATACCAAATTCATGGGAGATGTCTATAATGGAATCGATATATTCTGTTGAGGTACAGGAATCAATTTCCTTGCTCTTGATCTTACCAAATTGATATTCATTGCCGTTAAAATGTAAATAAGGTTGGTGGTGATCAATTTCATGTTTAATGTCAACATCGTTGATACTATCATGGCCAATCACAAAGGAAGAAACATCGTCTAATGGAAAAGGTTTTGGATATACTCTGTTTTCAATATGATAAGATCTTAGGTTATTGAACAGAAAAGGATAAGCCAAATTTACTTGATGTATTTCTTGGACGATCGTTTCAACAGGCGTTAGCTTTTTGGCTTTTAATAAAAGTCCATTTTCATAGGAAATAAAAACACTGGCATACACGAATAGTAATGTAAAAAGTTGCGCAAATATTTTCCAGAAATAGGAAGGTGCAAGCGGATAAAAATGACGAAATGGATTGTGCGTATAATATCTAAATGCAAAATAAATAAACGTAATCAATCCAATAATGATGTACAGACTAAATCCTAAACCTCTAAAAAAATAACTACTGATTCCATACTGTTTTAACTCATGAATATCTAAACTAAGATACGCAGTTACAAAATAGAGAAGGTGAGTAAGAAGACCAATGCAGAGTATCCATATGAAATGGGTATTCCACATCGTTGGGTATCGTTCAAGAATAAAGGCATTTATTTTTTTATAAAAATTCATAGACAGATTACAATTTATGCATGAAAAAATTGGCGTGTTGAAAAAGAAATATCTCTAAAGTATTGGACTGGAATAGATGCATGAACAAGGGCTTGTAAGAATTCGTTCGAAGTGCAATTCTCCATTTCAATATAATAATTACTGCCAATGAATTTTATGCCGACGACTTCTAATTGCTGTAATGCTTGTACTAATTCTTCTTTAGTATGTTGTATTTCTATTTCTACAATTAATCGATGTGGCGTATTCGATTGATTATTTTTTAATTGATTAAAACTGGAAGGTTTACCATTTTTTAGAAAAATAACTTCATCCGAAACTTTTTCCACTTCATACAATTGTTGTGAACTTAATACAATACCTAATGGATTGCTTAAGCTTTTACCCAATAGTTTTAAATCTTCTAAAATCAATTGTTGGGAGAGAATATCTAAGTTGGCTAATGGTTCGTCGAGCAACAGTAATTTTGGTTTTCGTAAAAAAGTTCTTGCCAATTCAAATCGCATTTTATAACCAGAAGACAATTCATGCCAAGCATGATTTCTAAATTTCCATAATCCAAAACGAATCATGAATAATAAAACCCATGCTTCATTTTCGTTGGGAGAAATACCATAATGCGTGGCTGTGAGTTTAAGATTATCTTTTACTTTGCCGAACCATTTTGGTGTGCGTTGTGGTATATAAGTGAGTTTACAACGTAATGCATAATCATCCATATTTTGTGTAGAGAAGGGATAATTGATGGAACCTTCTGATAAGGCTAAATCCTTAGACAGCATGCGCAATAAGGTCGTTTTACCATTTCCATTTTCGCCTACCAATCCAATTAATTGTCCTGCAACAATATCAAGACTAATCGGTCCCAGAGAAAATCCATTTTTGGGATAGGTTTTTGCAATGTCTTTTGCACTAACTAAAATAGAATTTTCTTTAAGGATAGGAATAGAATGTTGCTGTAATTTTATGACTAAATCTTTTGCTTTGCTAATGAAAGTAGAAGTATGCTCTTCATGTGTTTCATGCCAAGCGGCAATGGCAATACAGACATGAAAGAATTCGATTTGTTGTGTATCCAAAACAGCATCCACCAGCATTCTGAATCCAAGATTTTCATTTCCATTTTCCAGATGATAAATGGTTTCATTCAATTTATTGGTATAGGTATACATAGATATTAAGTAGCGTAAATGTACTAGCGAAAAAATAGTAAGGATGTTAAATAGATATTTCTTTTTTAAGGAAGGCTTCGCTTGAAGCGAAGCCTTCCTTATTTCAAGCGAAGCCTTCCTCAAAAAAGTTACTGTATAACACGAACCCTTTCCAACAAAGCAACATTTTGTTCTGCATGTCGCGCTTCAATTTCAAATGGATTATGGTAGTAGCCATAACGCAAAGAATACCAAATATATTTTATCAAAAAAATAATGTATCCTTCCTTGCGCCATTGCATGACATGCTGGATTTCATGACAAAGCCAAGCTGAATCCGCCATGAATTCTTGTTTGGAAACACCATGAAGGAAAACGGTTTTGCCGAATACTATTGCGCAAGTTTTGGACTTTAATTTGAACGCAGCAATACTGGCTATCTTAGAATTTTCAAGGATAGAAATGGGGATTATAGATTCCACCATTTTAAAATTTGTTTCGTATGATCTTTGCTAATTACCTTTTTGATAATGGTATGGATTTTACCATCTTCATTAATCAAAAAAGTAGTTCGTTTGATACCCATATAGGTTCTACCATACATATTTTTCTCACCCCAAACACCATATTTATGTATCACATTCATGGTCGGATCGGCAAGTAATGGAAACGGTAAAGAAAATTTATTTTGAAATTTAGTGTGCTTCGCAACATCATCTGGACTAATGCCTAGTACAACAATTCCAGCTTGTACAAGCGAGGCATAATTGTCGCGCAGATTACATGCTTGTATGGTGCAAGTAGGTGTATCATCTTCAGGATAAAAATATAATACAACTTTTTTGCCGATGTAATCTTTCAAGGAAACCATTTCTCCAGCTTGATTTTTTAAAGAAATTGCTGGTGCTTTTTGACCTGCTTCTAATTGTACTTCCATATTATTTTTTATCGCGTTAATTGATAGGTGATTGTTTTGGTATTCTCATTTTCATCTGTTGCTGAAAATGTAAAAGTATGTGTTCCCAAAGGAAAATGTTCATCTAAAGTATAATAAAAAGTATTTCCTTGTTGCGCGATACGAAGCCATTTGCCGTCTACAGTTGCATTATATTTTAACACACTTGTAATTTCATCAACAGCTGTAAAAGTTAATCGTTTTAAAGAAGTAATCACTTGTCTGTCTTTGATTGAACTGCTGATGTTTGGCGGCTTTTGGTCCACTACAATTTCATAATTTCCAAATTCGCGAATGCTCACCATTACATTTCCATTCACTAATTTTCCAGCCTTTCCTTTCGACCTTGATTCACCACTATTGGCTTGTCGCACTACCGCTAATTTATCGTTTAATTCTATTGGAATACTAATTTTAGGTTTCAAGATTAAATCGAAATAATGATGTATGGGTACATCTGGTCGATGCACTTGATACAAGTAGGAATACGTTTGTGTGGAAGGTTTTGCAGAAGAAGAAAAACAAATATCATCATACAAATCATCCTCTGCCAAAGTAAAATTCATGTAGGCATCTTCATACACATTTTTCTTTGCAGCTTGCAGAAGATGTGCACAAGAGGAAGCATTTTCATTTGTATTGCCTTGTAAAAAGAAAGTCACTGCACTCTTGTTATTTCGAGTATCTAACACTTCAATGGTAATTTTTTTTGGCGTGCCATCACTTAAATCTAGCATACCATCTTGTGCATTCATCGATTTATATACAGGTAGTTTATCATTCGGTAAGCGATGACAAAGTTGTATCCAAGGGCCACCATTTTTTTTACTTTTAAAATCGGCAAGTGCATTCATGTAACGCGTAATATCATAACTAATATCATCCATTTGCCAAGCAAAATAAGCTTGATCATTGACAAACAAATTCATTTGATAAATGCCGAGTGTGCCTGATGCCGCTTCCATAAAATCATCACCTACAAATCCTAGAAATGCTTTACTCGATGGAATCACAATAGTTTCTTTTGTAAGTTTTCCTTTCGTGATTGGAAGCAGTAAAGGTCTTTGTTCGTAGATGCTTTTATTGCCATCATACACTGCAATTTGTTTAAGTATTGGCGCTTTTGTATCTGGCAAAGAAGCAAAAAATAATAAGGGATTTAGTGGATTTTCGGTTTTGGTATTTCTAATTTCCAAATGTAGATGTGGTCCTTGTGAGGAGCCAGTATTACCACTCCAAGCAATTAATTTTCCTTTGCGAATTGGAAATTGATGTGGCGGAAAATAGAGGTCTTGCTTCCAGCTTTTTGTTTCATATTGTTTTTGCCGAACATATTTTTCTAGCTCTGGAAAATAGGAATTTAGATGTGCGTATAAAGATGTATAGCCATTTAAATGCGTGATATACAAAGCAGTTCCAAAACCATTTTCTTCAATCTTTATTCTAGAAACAAAACCATCATCGATAGCATGTACAGCTTGGTTCTCTTTCCCATTGGTACGAATATCTATTCCGGAATGAAAATGGTTGGGGCGGCATTCACCAAAATTACCTACTAATGAGATAGGGAAATCTAGTGGATTGCGAAACGAATTGGGCGGATATTTTTGCGGTGTAAAAAAAGATTGGGCATGCACAGATAACGATAAAGATAATAGACAAAACAGAAGGAGACGACGCATGTTTTTTGTGGACAAATGTATTGGATTTAGTTTATTTTTTGCTGGCGATGAAAATCATTTCACTACTCACATTTCCATTCGCTTTTTCATATTGCTTGTGTTGCAATGTAATATCCATAAAATTATTTTTCAATAAGTATTGATGAACATCCATTTCAGTATAATAATAGACATAAGCCTTATCGCCAGTACTTCCTGTTTCAAATTTTGATTGGCTATAATCGCCTTCCATGGTACTACAATAGAGAATGCCATTTTTATTCAGTAATCCATGGCAATCTGCCATCAATTGAACCACTTCTTTTTTAGATAAATAAGGCATGCAGAAGCCACAAAGAATGGCATCAAATCTGCTGGTTAAGGAATTTATTTGTGTACAATCCATGGTTTCAAAATGGGCAGTTGGATTATTTTTCTTGGCTAGTGTAATCATTTCCTCTGCATAATCAATAGCATGAATCTGATAAGTAGGATGCTTTGCTAATAAGTATTTGGTAATATTGCCAGGACCACATCCTATTTCTAGAATGCGTGCGTGCTCATTGTTTATTTTTTGGCAAAATAAATCATAGGTATCTTGGTATAAATTAACGTTCATGAATTTTTCTTGGTAAGCAAGTGCCACTTTATTACAAGTTTGTAAAGTGAGCTCTTTTTTATGCATACAATCAGTAGTCTTTGCTTTTTAAGACAATTGTTCTATGGCTACTACCGTATTTTCAACTTCGGGTGTTGTGTCTAATTTTTTCAATATTTTTTTCTGAAAAACAAAAATGGCAATTACGCCACCAGAAATAGATGCATCTGCAATATTGAAGATAGGTCTGAAAAATTCGAAATCCGTTCCGCCCCAAACAGGTACCCAGGAAGGAAAAATGCCTTTTAATACTGGAAAATAAAGCATGTCCACCACACGTCCATGAAATAATTTTCCATAACCCTGACCCCATGGTACAAAGTGAGCTACATTATGATAACTTTCTGAAAATATTTTACCATAAAAAACACTATCAATAGAATTGCCTAAAGCACCAGCCAATATTAATGCTGCGCAAAAAATTAATCCATTGGTATAACCTTCTTTGATTAAAGTATTTTGTATAAAATAAAATCCCCAAGCAACAGCAACTAATCGAAATAAAGTTAGAAATAATTTGCCCCAATCTTCGCCAAATTTCATGCCGAATGCCATGCCTTCATTTTCAATAAAATACAATTGAAACCAGTTTCCGATTATTGCATTGTGCTCGCCATAATCGTAGGTCGTTTTAATGTATATTTTTAGAAATTGATCGAAGAATAAAACCAATAGAACAGTAAGGATGACGTGTTTAATTTTCACTAGTAAAATATTTGGGCAAAAATAAATGGAAATAGTGTAAAACCTATTATTTGTTTTGAATCGAATACCACAGAATTAACCCTAGATTTGCGCCACATTTTTATTACTTACTTAACACTTGTATGAACAAAAAAATATCCTCTGCTTTAATATCCGTATTTTATAAAGAAGGCTTAGAACCTTTGGTACAGGCGCTTCATCAATTAGGCATACAGATTTATACCACTGGTGGCACACAAACATTTATTGAGAATTTAGGCATCCCTTGTATTGGTGTAGAAACCATTACGAATTACCCTTCTATTTTGGGCGGGCGTGTCAAAACCTTACATCCAAAAATATTTGGTGGCATTTTAGGCAGACGAGATTTGGAACAAGATGTACAAGAAATGTCAAGCTATGAAATTCCAGAAATAGATTTAGTTATCGTAGACTTATATCCATTTGAAGAAACATTGGCGAATACAACGGAAGAAAAATTAATCATTGAAAAAATTGATATTGGCGGTCCTTCCATGATACGTGCTGCTGCAAAAAATCATAGTCATGTTACGGTTTTGGCTTCAAAGGAGGATTATCCAGTTTTAGAAAATTTTTTAGTTCAGCAAAACGGTGAGATAACTTTAGCGCAACGTAGAGCCTTTGCCGCAAAGGCATTTGAAGTGGTAATGCATTATGATATTGCTATTTCAAATTATTTTAATACGCAAACTTCTATCCTTCGTTATGGTGAAAATCCCCATCAACAGGCTAAGTTTATTGGACAACTTTCTGCACAATTTACACAGTTACATGGTAAAGAATTATCCTACAATAATTTGGTGGATGTAGATGCAGCGATGCAATTGTTGTTAGAATTTGCAAATAGTAAAGAATCTATTTTTGCTATTATCAAACATACTAATGTTTGTGGAATGGCTTCTGCAAAAAATGGTTTAGATGCATGGCATTTAGCACTGGCTGGTGATCCTGAAAGTGCCTTTGGTGGTGTATTGGCTACGCAAGGTAGCGTTACTAAAGAAATGGCTGCTGCAATGAACGAAATATTTTTTGAAGTATTAATCGCAACAGATTTTGAAGAAGATGCACTTGCTATTTTACAACAAAAGAAAAATAGAATATTATTGAAAGTGAATGACAATGGTCTTCAACAAGGAAAAAGTTCTATGAGTTCAAAAACAATATTGAATGGACAACTGCAACAAGAAATAGATAAAGGCAATGTAGATACATGGCAAGAAGTTGGTGGACGAATTTGTACACCACAAGAAAAAGAGGATTTATTGTTTGCGAATATTATCTGTAAACATTTAAAATCAAATGCGATTGCTATTGTCAAAAATAAACAACTCATTGGTAAGGGTTGTGGACAAACGTCACGTATTGATGCATTAAAGCATGCTATTGAAAAAGCAAAACACTTTGCGTTTGATTTGCAAGGCGCTGTATTGGCTTCGGATGCTTTTTTCCCATTTGATGATTGTGTGAAATTGGCACATCAACAACACATACAAACTTTTATACAACCAGGTGGAAGCATTCGTGATAAAGATAGCATTGCCTATTGTGTTGAAAATAATTTGGTGATGGTGATGACAGGATTGCGTCACTTCAAGCATTAAGGAAATCTTAACGGATTGAAATTTTACAATTATCCATTCAAGAAGTTTATATTTGGCTTAAATTTTTTAAATAATAAAATATGAAAAAAGTAATTTTTAGTGCTGCTCTTGCTCTTATCACTTTTGCAACCCAAGCACAAAATCAAGATTTACCAAAAACAAGTATTCGTGATGTCAATGGAAAACAAGTCGCATTCAACGAAACTATCGAAAAAGGAAAAGTAACTTTAATTAGTTTTTGGGCAACATGGTGTATCCCTTGCAAACAAGAAATAAAAAATATCAAAGGGAAATTAGCCGATTGGCAAAAGGAAGCAGACTTTAATTACATGACAGTTTCTGTAGATGATGCAAGAGCCACAGCAATGGTTAAAACCTATGCTAAATCGCAAGGTTGGACTTTCCCAACTTACGTAGATCCGAATAGTGATTTAAAGCGTTCTCTTAATTTTCAAAATGTACCCTTTGTAATCATTGTAGATAAAAATGGTAAAATAGCTTTTCAACATACTGGATATGAAGAAGGCGGAGAAAATGAATTATTTGAAAAAGTGAAAGAGCTGGCAAAAAAGTAAAAAATAAATCTCTGAAATCCATTGCGTAGAACGGCAATAAGGAAAGAAGGGCAAAATCAAACGGGTTATTGAATACAATTTCAATAGCCCGTTTTTTTTGCACTTAATCTAAAGGATTAATAATAATTGTAGGGGTAATATCAAAAAAAATCATCCAAAGAAAGGATGATTTTTTATAGTATTTATTGAGATTGCAATTAAGCAGTGACTTTTTTATTTCTAATTTCATTGATAATATTCATCAACGCCGGAAAGCTAATTGGTTTGAGTAAAAATGCATCAGGCTTCAGAGCTTGAAAATCTGAATTCATCGCAACATTATTGTTTGGCGTGATTAAAATGAAAGGTGTGTTTTTGTCCGATAAATTTACTTTTAAAAAGACAGAAAGTTCCATTCCACTTTTGTAACCCATTTGCGTGCTACAGATTACGAAACTGTACCTATTATTATTCAAATAATCAACTGCAAGATTTCCATCATTACAAATAGTACAGTTGATATTAATTCTTTGAAAATACATTTTCAGTGTATTCGCAAAATACAAATCGGTATCAAGAATTAATACATTATCCATTTGAGCGTAAAGTTATTATTATTTATCACTACTGTCCAACTACGACCACTCCCAATTCTTTGAAGTTGTTTTAAACAGGCTGTTTTAAGGAATAATATTTTTTGTCGATTTGAATTCACTTAGCTTCAAAAGCTATGAATTCCGGTCGAAGCTTACTATCACAGATATTG
>CANJRV010000067.1 GCA_947476825.1 Bacteroidota bacterium
GCAGTAACTGTATAAGTACCAGCAGATGTAAAGCTATTCGCAGCAGTAGTTGGCGTAGAGCCACCAGACCATGCATAACTTGTACCACCAGTTGCTGTTACATTAATCGATGTATTTGCACAAGAGATAACAGTAGCACCAGTATTATTTGTAATACCAGCTGTAACGGCTGGATTAACTGTAACGACTACTGGCATCCTAGTACTAGCACATCCAAACCCTAAGAATGGTAATGACATTGCTGCATTTGTTGTATTGATGGATAATAAAGGAATATTAAAATCACTCAAATTATTGTTATCCAAATTACCTTGTCTGGATACACCATTCGTCGCAGCTACAGTAGTGATATCTATACCGTTACCAGTCCATTTTGAACCAAAACTATACACGTTACCACCTAAAGTAACATTTGCGGCGCTAATATTTGCAGTTGGCCAATTCATCACCACTAAATCACGTAATTGATTATTATTGTCTACTATAGCAAACCAACCAGTAAATGAAGGATAAGCACCTGGATTCCAAAATAGATTACTTCCCCAATAATTTGCTGCACTTGATAAATCCGTCCAAGTTTTCATTTCGCCAGGAGCCATAGTGCCAGATAAAGTTTGGACATTGGCATTCACACTTGTTATGTCGGTATAACTATTGCTTGCGTAAACTTTCCAGCCAGTTACATTTACTGGGTATGGAGATACATTTTGTATTTCAACCGCATCATTTGTGCCTAAATCCAACTCAGTAACTAATAATGGCGAGGCTGTACCACCACCAGCACCACCATTATTCGCTTCTACATAATAAGTAGTCGTGGTGGCTAAATTAGGTGTCGTGTAGGTTGGACCAGTTTGAATAGAAGTTCCACCAGTTGCAACTGTGTACCAATCAATTTGGTAGTTGCCATTTGCAGTTGCAGATAATGAAGCCGGATTGCCAGCACATAAAGGCGTTGTAGCATTTGGGGTAACCGTTGGATTATCCACCGTGACAGTAATTACATTAGATGAAAGTGTGGTTGAATTACAAGTTACATCTACCTTATAATAAGTCGTTTGGGTGATAGTTGATGTATAAGATGAAGTGCCATTACCCACATTTGTCCAAGGTCCACTAGAACTAGTAGTAGATGATTTCCATTGAACAGAACCTCCTACATTCCCACTTAAGGTTAATATAGGTGCTCCTGAAAAACAAAGAGAAGTTGTAGAAGCACTAATTGAACCAGCCAATAAATTGGAAACAATATTGATAGGTGCTAGATTATCATTACTAGGATTTGCATCGCCTACTAATGTTGTATGGCATGAAAATGTATAAGTACCAAGCGTAGTCATATCAATAGTAGTTGGTATAGTAACAGCCATAGTAGAACCAGAACCTAAAGTTCCAGTTAAATTATGCGTGATCGTTGTATTCAATACCCCACTAATATCACAGACCAAAGTAGCTGGTGTAATAAAATAATCAATCAATGCTGATCCATAATTTTTAAGATTTACTGTCACTGATTCATTAGATGAATAACATAAACCAGATGCTGGCGTAAGCAATGCAATTGGCGATAAATCATTTGGTGGAACCGTAAATTCGATAGCACCTACATCGGGAGTAGTAGTAGATCGTGTTGCTCCTAAAATATCTGTAGTAACAGATGCAATAGGCGTTCCAGCATTATCTATACTAGAATTAGAAGGGGTAAAATCACCTGTACTTGGTGAATTAAAAATAGGATTTTGGCTCACGCTTTGCTGGTCCCATGCATTAGCATTAGCTGTCATCCAATCGTTTAATGTTACAAATCCAGCAACATGAAATCCAATATTATTATTTGCATTCGCACTAGTATTTGCATACAATTCATTATTGTCACTTACAATTGTTGTTTGTGAGAAATTAAGGCAATATTTCACGCCAGTACTTCCACGAGAAATAGATACTAAATTATTTTTTACAATAACGCCAGCGGAACCTGTAACATATATTCCATTTGTTGTGGTTGTTCCTGTTGCTGCTGTATGATCTAATGCAACAGTATTATGATAAATTTTAGCATACGCTCCAGTATTATAGATGCCATAAATTACTCCTGAAGATTGAATATCATATATTAAGTTATTAAATATTCTGTTTTCGTTATTGATAGTTGCGGCAGCTAAATTATAAATACAATAAGCAAGGCCAGTATTTGTAGTTGCTGTAGCATAAGGATTTCTAACCCTATTTTTTTCTACCAACATATTGCTACAGCCAGTACTTAAATAAATACCATAAAAAGAAGATAAAGTTGTACGTGATGGACGTTCAATAATATTGCCCGAAACTACCATGCCGTTTTGATACAAGTTATACGAACCATAAAAATATTGATCTTTAATATTGCTATTCAATAATTGATTTCCAATTGATGGTGCTGCTGAATTACCAACAAAACATGTATTATAATAGCCACTGTTCATGGTGCATCCATCAATGATGTTATTATTACCACTAACCCCACTTGTTGTAGCTGTTGTTGCACTGCCACTCAATGAAAATGGAACTTGGGTTGTTGCGGTTGCATTTGCTGGTACACTAAAGGTACATCCGTTAAACTGATTATTATCTGCTTGATTCCATAAATGACAAGCCAATGCATATGTTGCACCAGTACCAACCACATTTAAATTATTTACAGTTAAATAATCGGTACCGTTCAGAACCAATGTACCAGGTGCCGCAGCTAATGTTGCAGCATATGTCAAAGTATTTCCATTTCCATTTATCGTTATTGTGTTTATTGCTGAAACACCAGCAATTTGTCCAAATTGCACTTGTTCATTGTAAGGACCAGTACCACTTACAACATCTATTGTAACTGGACCAGTTACGCCGGCACAATTCAAATCAGCAATCAAAGCATTAAAGGTTTGATAATTATTTCCTCCAGTTGCAACACCACTATTGATGGTATAATTTCCACTAAGTGGAGATGCAGTTGTTAACACTTGCAGACTACTACTAACATCTGAAAATCCACCATTACAAACTACAACACAGTGATAATAAGTAGATGCGGTTTGTGTTGTTGAAAAGGAACTAGAACCAGCACCAGTTATTGGAGTCCAAGTAAAATTATCAGGAGAAGATTCCCATTGGAAAGTCAAACCTGAACCAATGGAGGTTCCAATTAAGGAAAGCGTGAATAAAGTATTCGGGCAAATTATACTTGCACTAGAGCTCGTTGTACCAGCAGTTGGCGTTCCGCTACAACCACCAGTTGAAAATTCATAAGCTCCAGGATCCGGTGTTGTTGCTGATCTTGTAGCTCCTAGTATATCTGTTGTAATGCCTAATGGTAACCCTAAATCATTGATATTAGATGTAGAACTACCAGGAGTATAATCTCCAGTTGCAGGTGAAACAAATGCAGGATCTTCACTTACACTTTGTTGATCCCATGCATTGGCATTTGCTGTTTTCCAATTCGTTAAAGAAGCAAAACCAGCAACATAAAACCCAATATTATTATTTGCATTTACGCCTGTATTTGCATACAATTCATTATTGTTACTTACTGTAGTTGTTTGTGTAAAGTAAAGGCAATATTTAGCTCCTGTACTTCCACGTGTAATAGAAACGACATTATTTTTTACAATTACTCCGGCTGATCCTGTAACATAAATTCCATTTGTTGTGGTTGTTCCAGTTGCTGCTGTATGATCTAATGAAACTGTAT
This sequence comes from Bacteroidota bacterium, assembly GCA_947476825.1. Taxonomy (GTDB): domain Bacteria; phylum Bacteroidota; class Bacteroidia; order Chitinophagales; family Chitinophagaceae; genus OLB11. The sequence continues at coordinate 3,722 of CANJRV010000067.1, forward strand.
TATGATAAATTTGAGCATATGCTCCAGTATTATAGATACCATAAATTGTACCAGAAGATTGTATATCAGAAACAAGGTTATTATATATTTTGTTTTCGTTATTTAGAGTAGCTGCTGCTAAATTATAAATACAATACGCAAGACCAGTATTCGTTGTTGCTGTAGCATAAGCATTCTTAATTCGATTTTTTTCAACCAACATATTGCTACATCCAGTGCTTAGATAAATACCATAAAAGGAAGATAAGGTTGTACGTGTTGGACGTTCTACTGTGTTGCCAGATATTACCATCCCATTTTGATACAAGTTATAGGAACCATAAAAATACTGATCTCTAATATTACAATTCAATACTTGATTTCCAGTGCATGGTGTTGTTGAATTACCAACAAAACATGTGTTATAATAACCACTAAACATAGTACAACCATCCAGTTTATTATTATTACCTGAAGCACCTGATGTAGTTGCCGTTGTTTCTGATCCACTTACTGAAAAAGGAACTTGCGTTGTAGCTGTGCCATTTGCTGGCGCATTAAATGTGCAACCTGTGAAAGTATTATTATCTGCCTGATTCCATAAATGACAGACCAATGCATATGTTGCACCTGTGCCAACCACAATCATATTATTAACGGTCATATAATCTGTACCATTTAAAATTAAGGTACCAGGCGCGGTAGAGGCGGTGGCTGCATAGGTCAATGTATTTCCATTCCCATTTATTGTAATGGTATTGATGGCAGAAGCTCCTGTAATAGCTCCAAATTCTACTTGTTCAGTATAAGGCCCTGAATTAGCAACTACATCCACAATCACAGGTCCAGAAATACCAACGCAGTTAATTGCGGTTTTGAAAGCAGTGAACGATTGGAAATTGGTTGAAGATGCAGCTGCTCCTTGATTAATGGTATATGTTCCGGACAATGGCGTACCTGAAGTGGTAACTAATAATGGAGCTGTTGTAGCCGTAAAACCAGAACAAGTTTCATCACATTTATAATATTTACTTACAGTTTGAGATGTAGTGTATGCAGAGTTCGTTGCACCAGCAATTGGACTATAGGTTATATTATCTAGAGAAGAATACCATTGATACGTTTGACCAGTACCGGATGTTCCTCCAATAATTCCCAAATCAAAATTCACATTAGGACATGGTGTGGCATTTGTTGTAGTTGCTGATCCAGCAGTAGGTGGTGATGTACACGGTGCAGCAGAAACGACATCAAATCCAAAATGCAATAATCCAGTACCTGAGGTGCCTGTTGGCGAGGCAACTGCGCCATACAATCTTTGATTTAAACCAGTAGTAGTTACATAAGCAATACTGTTCCCGCTACTCGTACTAGTTGTATTTAAATCGATGACCAATGATAAAGATGGATCATACGCAAACGGTGTAGGTAATGTTATACCATACCAGTTATTCGCAGCAATCCCGGTAAATGTAAATGTACTGGCATTAAATACTTGGGTAAGTCCTGTATTGTATGTAGTTGAGGTAAATTGTGTTGCTGTACCTACATTCTGTCCCATAAAAATTTTAAAGTTTGCAATTGCATTTGCAGCATTTGTAGTGCCTGAAAATTTAATCCAGACTTTTGTTATCAACTGACCTGCTGGAACCAATGTTCCTGTAAGTCCGGCTGTTCTGAAAACATTAGGTCCATAAATAAAATGACATTTATTGCTTGTAAAATTTAATGGTATTGTATTTGACGTAGTACCAGTATTATTATAATAGGAAGGCGGTATTGCAGATGCTTGAGCATTCACTTTTTGCATTGAACTATACAAGAAAATAATTAGAACTAGGAATATCCATTTTTGACACATAAAATTCATTTTAAGAAGTTGTTTTAATTGTTTCATGGAAGGTTTGTTTTATTTTAAGTAATAAATAGCAATATATTATTCATCAACAGCATTAAAAAATAATGCCTTTGTTAATATTTCAATAACAAATGTAATGTTTTTTTTAACTAAAAAAGAACCGAGAGTGGCAATAACAAATAAAATAATTTTGAATGTGAAAATTATTTTATCTAATCCTTCTTTTCAAATGGGAGCATCCATTGAAATCATGCCATAAAAAAATGAGCTGTGATCGTATGTCACAGCTCATTTAATGTCATTCTAATTGTAAAATATCTATGGTAGTACAATCGCACCTACAAAGCTCTGTATATTTCCATCCAAGATCAAGAAATCACTAGCATCTGTTGAACCATCGCCATTCAAATCTGTATTAATATATCCACTATTAAAACTTTGAATATCTGCGTCCATCAGTAAAAAATCACTAGCGTCTGTAGAAAAATCTAGATTAATATCTCCATTATACACAGAATAAATACCTTCTGCTGCTACATCAATTTGATTGCTTCCTAATGCTTTAGAAGCGGCTGTGGTAAAATCGTAAGTATTAGAACTGGCAATAGTTATTGGTAAACTACTCCAAGTTTGTATTGTATTTCTGTGTTCAATAACTATATAACACGACTTACCTAAAGTTGAACTTGGGAAAGTACAAGAAATAGTACCATTAGTATGCAACATACCAGTAAAGCTTCCAATAATTGGATATGTAGCCAAAGTAGATCCATTATCTTCATGTAATGTTACGGTGATATTATCACAATCTGTAGCTGCATAATTTGGTGCTGTAATTGGATCCACATCTTCATTTTGAATGGTAGCTGTCATTGTTCCTGCACCTAAATAATAACCCTGAATGAAGCATTTCAATGACAATGCTGTAGATGCCGGAGTAGCAGTAACCGTAACATTATCTATCGAAATTTTAGGGCGACTACCTGTAGTTCCGCCACTACCATTGTAATAATAAAAACGTAAACGTGCAGTTGCCATATTATTAAATGAAGCTGGTAAAGCAATATTTGTGATGGATGCAGATTGTGCCACATTATTGGTAGCAACAAATGGCAAATTAGTACCTACCAATTCAGTCCATGTAGAATTATCAGGGCTTGCAAAAACCTTCAAAGTTCCTTTTCTATTCCCAGTAGAATTAAATAAAGTACTTGCATCGAAGCTAACTGTACCAGCATTTACACCTGTAAAATCAAGTAAAAAATCTATTGCTGCCGAACTTGAATTATCTGTTGAACCTGTTGCTAATAATACGATTGAATTAGAGGAAGGTACTTGAATATTTCCTTTATGTACACCACCTGATGTTGAAGGCGTAGTAGTACCTTGGAAAGTTGCTGTTGATACTGTAGTTTTATTTGCAGAAGGAATGGAACCTATTGCAAGTACACCTACCGATGTCCAATGAGCAGCACCTACCCCACTTGTAAATCCATTAGTCCAATTGCTAATATCTGAAAAATCTTGTGTGTAAACTAACCCTAATTGGGCTGCCATATTCACTGGCGTACCAGGTGCAACAAAGGTTAATACAGTTTGCGTTTGACTTACTGGCGTGGCTGGTAAATAATTTTGATCACCAGCTTGAAATGCTGTAATGGTTGATGCCCCAGCATTACCTACTATAGTTAACATATTTCCTGTTGTTGGAATAGTTGCCACATTGGTATTACTACTTGTATAATTAATTGGTAATCCAGAATTACTTGTAGCTGTCAAGGCAAAAGGCGCATCGGATGTGTTTTTCGGACTTAATACATTAAATGTGATTACTTGAGAAGCTTGCAAAATATCTGCGCTCAAATTAATTGGTTGGGTCAAATAATATTTAAATGCTTGCAATCCAGTTATTGTACTTGTCGAATTTACTGCTATTCCAGTTCCTGCATTAGCACTTACAAAATTTGCTATTGGCGTAAGTGTAATATTATCGCCATTGACAATACCACTAAGTGTTCCTGTTAAAGTAGCTGATGTATTTCCATCATACGTCTTATTCGCCACAGATGGGTTTAGTATAGTTAATTCTTTTTGATTTACCAGTAAAGCTTCTGTTACATTAGGGGCAATATCATAAGATTGATCTCCTGCTTGGGATGCGGTAATATTTGTTGTACCAGTACCAACAATTGTAACCAGTCCAGATGGTGTAACCGTTGCTACTGATGTATCTGAACTTGTATATGTAACTGGCAAATTAGAACTTGCTGTTGCATTTAACATGAATGGTACATCGCCATAAGTGACTGGAGACAATGCACTAAAAGAAATCGTTTGAGAAATTAATGGAGCTGCTGTAACACTTGCCATCAAACCAATAGGTTGCGTCAAAATATAATTACCAGCATCAGGCCCAGAAATGGTAGATGTGGATGTAACCGAAATATTGTTGCCAACTAATCCACCATTATCAAATACACCAGATAAAGTCAAGCTTACATTATCAGGAGGAATTACTCCGGAAAGTGTTCCATTGATAGTAGCATTTGCAAAACCATCATACACCTTATTGTCGACCGAAGCACCAGCAATGGTAAGGGCTAAAGGATTTACAACACTGGCAAGCATTGGTACATCCACTGGTGTTACACCTGTACTCGTGCAAGTGATGTTTCCACTATAAGGTGAATTAGCAACAAGTGCATTTGCTTTTAAACGAACATAAATAGTGGTTGCTGCAATATTACCAGCACCACCTAAAGTAAAACTATTTACAAAACCGCTATTCGAGGTTGTAGAAATTTCAAAACCTGCAGGAGCGGTTAATAATATACCAGCCGTTAAATAACTTCCTTCGATGGTGAAACTAGTATTTGCCGAAGCTGTACCATAGGTAGTAGACAATGCAGACAATGGCGTACCAGTTACAGTTATTACTGGTGTTGTAATTGCCGTTGTTCCATTTAATTGTACATTCACTTTATTAGTAGAAACATCAAATCCGCCAGTACCGCCAGTCGCAGTAGCTCCATAAGCATATAATCTAAAGGTAGTTGGTACACCAATACCAACCAAAGAATTAATATTCATCGTATTTGAAATCAATGCGCTTGAAGCAATACCATTAATACTACCTAGATCGCTTGCATAATTATCTGCTGAAGAACGAAGCGTAACATTTCCTGGACCAGTTGAAGATCTATCCCAAGTAAAAATAAAGGAAGTTGGTGTAAAGGCATAGCCACTATTTGGCGTAACTATAAACTGCATATAATTATTTCCAGCTATTGCATTTGCCAATGTGGAAGGATTTGAATTACCAGTGTCAAACCAGCCACTACCACCAAGTCGATTAGCATTTGTTGTTGGTGTAATTCCATTCATCGTTATATTAGAAGTACTGATATTTAAATCATTGAAAACACTAGGTTCTGTAGTTTCTGTTCCCAAATTACCGAAGGTATTCCAACGTAATAATTGGGCAGTCACATCCAAATTTTGAATAACTGGTGTTGCGGGTAAATAATTTGAATCTCCTACTTGATATGCTGTAATAGTTGTAGAGCCTGCACCGATAATGGTAACTATATTTCCAGATGGAGGTACAGTTGCTACAGCACTATTGCTACTAGTATACGTTATTGGCAATCCAGAATTGCTTGTAGCTGTAAGTGTAAATGGTGCATCGGTAGTTCCTTTTTCAGGAAGAGCTGCAAAAGTTATCGTTTGACTTGCTTGTACTATATCAGCGGTTAGATTGGTAGGTTGTGTTAGAAAATAATTGGACGATAATATTCCTCCAATGGTACTAACTGAGTTCACAACCTTAGCAGTTCCTACATTTGGTGTCAAAAAATTTGCTAATAAAGTTAAAGTAATATTATCTCCGACAATTAGTCCTGTTAATGTTCCAGTTAGAGTAGCAGTTGTAGTTCCATCATAGGGCTTGTTTGCAACAGATGGATTTAGTAAGGTTAATTCTTTTTGATTTACCAGTAAAGCTTCTGTTACATTAGGGGCAATATCATAAGATTGATCTCCTGCTTGGGATGCGGTAATATTTGTTGTTCCTGAACCTATAATTGTAACTAGTCCAGATGGAGTAACCGTTGCGACTGCTGTATCTGAACTTGTATAGGTAACAGGTAAATTAGAACTTGCTGTTGCATTTAACATGAATGGTACATCACCATAGGTAACTGGAGTCAATGCGCTAAAAGAAATCGTTTGAGAAATTAATGGAGCCGCAGTTACACTTGCCATCAAACCAATAGGTTGCGTCAAAATATAATTAACCACATCAGGCCCAGAAATGGTAGATGTGGATGTAACCGAAATATTGTTGCCAACTAATCCGCCATTATCAAACACACCAGATAAAGTCAAGCTTACATTATCAGGAGGAATTACTCCGGAAAGTGTTCCATTGATAGTAGCATTTGCAAAGCCATCATACACTTTATTGTCGACCGAAGCACCAGCAATGGTAAGAGCTAATGGATTTACTACACTAGCAAGCGTTTGCACATCCACTGGTGTTGCACCTGCACTCGTGCAAGTGATACTTCCGCTATAAGGTGAATTAGCAACAAGTGCATTTGCTTTTAAACGAACATAAATAGTGGTTGCTGCAATATTACCAGCACCACCTAATGTAAAACTATTTACAAAACCGCTATTCGAAGATGTAGAAATTTCAAAACCTGTAGGAGCGGTTAATAATATACCAGCAGTTAAACTTAAAGCCGAAATTGAAAATGTTGTATTGCTTGAAGCTGTGCCATAGGTTGAGCTTAATGCACTAAGCGGTGTACCACTCACTGCTATAACTGGACTTGTACTATAGGAAGCAGTAGTTCCATTCAATTGAACATTCACCACATTTGAGTTAATATCCAAACCGGCAGTACCTGTTGTTGCTGTTGCATTATAGCCGTATAATCTAAAAGTAGTTGCAACGTTTAATGCACTCAAACCTGTAATCGTAATTGTATTTGTTGCGAATGCACTAGCTACAATACCGCTTACAGTTCCTAAGTCAGAAACAAATCCATCTGCAGAAGATCGCAATGTCACAGAGGACGGACCTGTACTTGAACGATCCCAATTAAATACAAAAGATGTTGGTGTAAATGAAAATCCGCTATTTGGGGTAACCACAAATTGAATATAATTATTTCCAGCTATTGCATTTGCTAATGTAGAAGGATTTGAATTACCAGTATCAAACCAGCCACTACCACCAAGACGATTAGAATTTGCCGCAGGTGTAATTCCACTTAATGTAAGATTGGCTGAGGCAATATTGGGGTCATTAAATATACTAGGCTCTGTTGTTTCAGTCCCAGCATTCGCAAAGGTATTCCATCGGAGTAGTTGCGCATTTCCTGCATTTGCCAAGAAGCAAGCGAAGAAAAGGAGAGATAAAAATTTTGTCAGATTATGACGGGAAAAACGGGTAATGGCTTGGTTTGTGCTTAAAATCTGTTTCATTGTTTTGGGGTTTAAGTTTTAATTTTTTTTTTGAACATAATGATTTGAGTTTGCAAAGAGAAACTATATTTATTAATATTAATCCTTAATACAAGTTTTTAATTTCCACAATAACAATAACATAATGTGGATTCGTGTGTGTAATCCGAATGTTTTCGGCTAAGAATATTTGGGAATCTTCACTACAATTACAATGAATTTTTTTCATTGACTACACCAAATCATGGTGATAATGATTGGGCGGCGCACACGTCCCGACTGTAAACGTAGGGATCCGTCCATGCCAGGGCGCATGGTACGAGCTTTCCCATCGATCGTTGCCGCAATGCCCCTGCACCTAAATAGTAGTGAGTAGTTAATATGGAGAAATTCGAAAGTCAGTAATGGTTTTAATTTTCAAATCTTCAAATTGGCTTTTGGAATTTGGAATTTGGAATTTTCAACTTTGGAATTTTAGGTTAGGAATATACTCTTAATAATGTGCCTGTTAAAGTAGTATTGAATTTTTGCAAATCTGTACTGGCGGGGCCTTGCAACACAGCACCAGCATCACTAAAGAGTGCACCATGCCTTGGACAACGAAATTTATCCGAACTAGATTGATACATAATTTCCTGACCTTCATGCGTGCATGCTGCCGCAACTGCAACATAAGTACCTGCAATCGTCTTAGCCACAATAGCACCTTGATTGACCAAATAAGCTCCATTATTCAGTAAAACTGCATAGGCTGGAAGGGATAAATCTAGCGTAAAATCAATATTCAAATTTGTTGATTTTTTTTTGCAAGAACTCATACAAGAAGCCACTACAGTAACCCCAGCTGTAACGCCTATTAATCCTAAAAATTCTTTTCTGGTCATTTGTGCAATTATTAATTTGCCCTAAAAGTATAGTTTCATGCTCTATAGTAGCAAAAAATTAATCCCACTATTTTGTTAAATAATTTTAGCTAAACAAAAAATAGTATGAAAGTTATAGTTTTTAGGTGCTGTTGTATTGCGGCAACGATAGAATGGAAATCCTTTTTTGCTTGCTCTGAAGCAAAAAAGATTGGAATGATAGCGTGTCTGCCGCCCAAATGATACCTATAGCATTTATTTTTTTGTCATAAAATACTATGGTAGAACTCTCACAATAAATTTAGTTTTGTAATAATTTTTTACGATGCTTCCATACACAATTCAACCAAAACGCCATTTGTATTTTTAGGATGCAAAAAACAAACCCATTTATTATCTGCTCCTCGTTTTGGTTCTTCCTGCAACAAGGTAAATCCAGCTTGCGCTAATCTTTTCATTTCTGCTCGAATATCGTCTACCGCAAAAGCTATATGGTGCATGCCTTCTCCTTTTTTTTCAATGAATTTTGCAATAACGCCATCTGCTGTAGCTGATTCTAAAAGTTCAATTTTTGATTCCCCTTGTTGAAAAAAAGCAGTATTTACTTGTTCACTTTCTACCATTTCCGTTTTATAACATGTTGTATTGAGCAGGATTTCAAACAAGGGAATAGATACTTCCAAGGATTTAACGGCAATACCTATATGTTCAATTTTTTGCATGAATAAAAAAATTTAGTGATTTGCATTGGCAAATAAAATTCAAATCTATACAACATGAAAAGATAATTCATATTTTAAATCGGTTTATAGAGTTTTAAAATATATTTGCCAACTCTGAAAGTCTCCCTCTACATCCTAGTGGCAGTATTTTCCCTTCCAATAAAAAAATAAAACACTTAGAATATGAACTTCCCAATATACTTCGACAATAATGCTACTACCCCTTGTGACCCGAGAGTAGTTGACACCATGATTCCTTTTTTTACGCAAAATTTCGGTAATGCAGCAAGTCGCAACCACTCCTTTGGTTGGTCGGCTGAAGAAGCTGTTGATTATGCTCGCGAACAAGTGGCTAAATTAATCGGAGCAGATCCAAAAGAAATTATTTTTACTTCTGGCGCAACGGAAGGAGATAACTTGGCTATTAAAGGCGTATATGAAATGTATGCTTCTAAAGGCAATCATATTATAACTACTACGATTGAGCATAAAGCGGTTTTGGATACTTGCAAACATTTAGAAAAACTAGGTGCTGAAGTTACCTATCTACCTGTGGATGCAGAAGGTATGATTAACCTGCGTGATTTAGAAAAAGCAATAACACCAAAAACAATTCTATTGGCTATCATGTATGCCAATAATGAAGTTGGTACTGTCAATCCAATGCGCGAAATATCTGCCATTGCAAAAAAACATGGCGTATTACTTTTTAGCGATGCCGTTCAAGCAGTTGGTAAAATACCAGTTGATGTCAATAAAGATGGTATAGACCTTATGGCATTTACTGCACATAAAATGTACGGCCCTAAAGGCGTTGGTGCCCTTTATGTACGTCGTAAAAACCCACGTGTAAAGGTTACAGCACAACTTGATGGTGGCGGTCATGAACGTGGTATGCGTAGTGGCACATTGAATGTGCCGGGCATCGTTGGTTTTGGGAAAGCTTGCGAAATATGCATGTTAGAGATGGCTACTGATACAGAACGAATAACCAAGCTTCGTAATAAATTAGAAACGGAATTATTGAAAGTAGAGGAAAGTTATTTGAATGGACATAAAACAAATCGCCTACCCCATGTTGCAAACATTTCATTTAAACATGTAGAAGGTGAAGGCTTACTCATGGGTATTAATAAATTTATTGCATTGAGTAGCGGTAGTGCTTGTACTTCAGCCTCTCTTGAACCTTCTTATGTATTGAAAGCATTGGGTTTGGGTGATGACCTTGCACATAGTTCTCTTCGTTTTGGACTTAGTCGTTTCTCAACAGAAGAAGAAGTAGATTATACCATTAAAGCCGTTTCAGATACAGTACACAAACTAAGAGAAATGAGTCCTCTTTGGGAAATGTATAAAGAAGGCATTGATTTGAATGCCATTGAATGGGCAGCGCATTAATGGATAGCGTATTATTGAATTCTTCCGCCTTACTTTTAGAATTTTACATTTCTTACTAAGGACATTGTTCTATGAACCTATTTCAAACTACAAATTGGGACAAGCTTGCTGCAACCGAAACAAAAGGTGAGACTGGTTTTTCACGCGTCAAAACTACTTGGTTGCAGGATATTCAAATTCGAATGGTTGAATATTCTGCAAATTATAAAGCCGATCATTGGTGTAGTAAAGGTCATATCGTTTATTGTGTAAGTGGTTCGTATACTTTGCATTTTAAAGATGGCAGCACTTATGCATTAGCAAGTGGCAGCAGTTATCAGACTTTGGATAATGAAAACAATCCACACTTATCAACTTCTCAAGATGGTTGCCAACTTTTTATTGTTGATGGTAGCTTTTTACAATCTAAAAAAATAAGCATAAAAAGGACGGACGCGAAGAATCCGCATTATCAAAAACTAGTCATTGAACTAGATGCTTTGCTACAAGTTTTGGACGGGGATGACCATTCCTTTTATGCGCAATACAATACATCAGACGAGATAAAATATGTGGCTATTGCTTATGAAAATGGCGTTGCTATTGCTTGTGGTGCCATAAAGGAATATGCGCAGGATACCATGGAAATAAAAAGAATGTATACTTTACCCTCCAAAAGAGGCAAAGGAATCGCTACAAAAATTCTCGTTGAATTAGAAAATTGGGCGAAAGAATTAGGGTTTCAAAAATGTATTTTAGAAACAGGCAATCAACAAATAGAAGCCATTGCATTATATCATACATGTGCTTATCAAATCATTCCAAATTACGGACAATATGCGAATGTCGAAAACAGCATTTGCTTTGAAAAAATATTGAGTTGATGAACAAGTCCTTTCATATCCTTCTTTGAAAAATTAATTATCGAAGTCTCTTACTAAAATCTTAAACCTTAAATTCATCACGTTCAATTCAAAATTAAATTGCGATATTTGGCACAATGAAAAAAGGACTTTCCATTTTATACTTTTTGTTACTCGCTTTCACTATGCAAGCCCAAGATCAATTGGTGCAAGTAGCAAAACAATATTTACTCAAAGGTGAATTTGACAAGGCCGCGGCCACCTATAAACAACTACTCGATTATAGTCCAAATGATGCGGAGTTGCAACAATCTTATTTGCTTTGTTTGTTGGGCATGAAAGATTATACAAATGCTGAAAAATTAATTAAGAAACAAATTAAATCAGATCGATCTAATCAAAAATTACAATACAGCTTGGCAAAAATTTATCGAGCGGAAGGTGAAGAAAAAAAAGCGACCAAATTATTCACTACAATTATTGATGATTTAAAACCATTGGATGAAGAAATAAGATATTATGCTGATCAATTTGAAAAAGATAATATGTTAGATTATGCGATTGCTACTTATGAAAAAGCAAGAACCTTACAAAAAGAAAATACGTATTTATACGCCGAAGAATTGGCTGTGTTATTTGATAAAAAAGGAGACAAGGATAAGGCATTGAATAATTTATTAGACCTTTATATTTCTCATCCTGAAAAATCGGAAGACATTAGAGCAACCTTTCAACGCATCATGGATAAGCCAGAAAAGTTGGCGAGTTTGCAACAGAAAGTACGCACACGAATTGCTGTAGATACCAATCAGATGGGCTTTCCAGATTTAATGGCTTGGATGTTTATTCAACAAAATAAATATGATAGTGCTTTCATCCAAATCAAAACTATCGACAACAAATTGAATGAGCGAGGATTGCGTGTATTAGATTTTGCTCGAATCTCTCTTCGTGAAAAACAATTTTCAGCCGCTTTATCTGGGTATAATTTTGTTATTGCAAAAGGTGTTGAAGAGCCATTTTATGCAGTAGCTAGAAGTGAGAAACTTACTTGCTTAAATGAACAAATTCAACAGCTTCCAAATTATACCATTGCAGATGTTACAAAAATTGCAACCGAATATGCCGATTTTTTAGAAGCATTTCCTGCCTTCAAATTAAAAGAAACCATGCGTGAGTATGCACAGTTTGAAGCAAAATATGTACACGATATTCAAAAGGCAATTGCCATATTGGATGAAGTAGTGACTGCCAATAATGTAGACAAAACTTTTAAAGGCTATTGCAAATTAGACATGGGTGATTACCAATTAATCAATAATGATATTTGGGAAAGTTCCTTATTGTATTCACAAGTCGATAAAGAATTTAAACAAGATATGTTGGGCGAAGAGGCTCGTTTTAAAAATGCAAAACTATCTTATTACACTGGAGATTTTGATTGGGCACAAGGTCAACTCGATGTGTTGAAAGCATCTACATCTGAATTAATTGCCAATGATGCGTTGAATTTATCCGTACTCATTACAGAAAATAATCCGCCGGCAGACAGCAACAGTGCGCCTTTGCTTATGTATGCACGTGCCGATTTATTAGAATTTCAAAATAAAAATGATGAAGCGCTTGCTGTATTAGATAGTATCACTACAGAATATCCTAAACATCCTTTACTAGATGATATACTCATGGCTAGAGCTTTTATTTCCATTAAAAAACAAGAATTTAATGATGCAGCCATGCATTTGCAAAAGATTGTTACTTCATACGGAGAAGATGTATTAGCAGACGATGCTTTATATAATCTAGCATTAATCAATGAAAATAGATTCAATAATAAAGACGAGGCTAAACGACTCTTTGAAGAATTAATTCTAAAATATCCAGGCAGTACTTACATCAATGAAGCACGCAAAAACTTTAGAAGATTGCGTGGCAATAAGTCGGACATGGATGCTTCTACAACATTCTAATATTTTATTATTGAAGGCACTCATTTACAAATCGACAGGAAGCTGGTATATCGCTAAATGCGAAGATGGTATCTTTCGGAATTGTCGTATTAAAGGCAAATTAAAATTGGATAGGTATATCACTTCCACGAATCCAATTGCAGTTGGTGATCATGTTATTGTCGAATTAGAATCGAACCCAGAAGATACTGCCATGATTGCTGCTATCGAAACAAGAAGTAATTATTTAGTACGCACATCACCACATAGTAAATTTCAAAAACATATTGTTGCTTCCAATCTTACCCAAAGCATTATTCTTGCGACTTTAAAAGATCCGAAAACATCCCTCGGATTTATTGATCGCTTTTTGGTGACCTGTGAAGCCTATCATATTCCAGCGATAATTGTTATTAATAAATCAGATACATTAGATGAGATAGATAAAATGTATTATGAAGAAATTTATTCCATTTATACAAAAATTGGATATCCAGTGCATTTAATTTCTGCCGAAAAAAAAATCAATATGGATACGCTCCATCATTTGTTGAAAGATAAAATAACGCTAATGACTGGACATAGTGGCGTTGGCAAATCAACTCTCATTAACCAACTCATTCCTGCACAAGACATACGGGTTCAAGAAGTATCTGATTGGAGTGGCAAAGGCATGCATACCACCACCTTCGCACAAATGTATGATTTGCCTCAGGGCGGTCAATTAATAGACACACCAGGTATTCGCGAACTGGGTATAGTGGATATAAACCGAGCGGAACTCTCTGGTTATTTTCCAGAAATGAAACGCATTTTACAAGCTTGTAAATACAATAATTGTAATCATTTTAATACACCGCATTGTGCTGTGAAGCAAGCGGTAATGGATGGCATTATTTCTCAAGAAAGATATATTAGCTATGCAAAAATATTTGAGAGTATTGATGAAAAATCCTATTAAAGCTTTCAGAGCTATTGCCTTTTCTAATTTCAATTCATGATTATATTTGTGTGGAATAAAATAAATTCCACATGACCAATTCTATTTATCCTTGCTTATGGTTTGATGGTAAAGCAAAAGAAGCAGCAAGCTTTTATTGTTCTGTTTTTAACCCACATTGCAGTTACTATTCTATAAACCTTTGATACAAAAGGGTTTCATTTTTTTTGAGTTCCGGTTTGTGTACAACAGATTTTCTTTTATGGAATGGCTTTATGTCCATTAATAAAGCCGAATATAATTTTTTTAATTCCTGA
>CANJRV010000068.1 GCA_947476825.1 Bacteroidota bacterium
GAAGTTGTACATATTTTTGTAGAAAGAAAAAATTACAAAGGTGTTTTTATGCCAGGTTTTGTTGAAATGAAAAGTGATTATAATCCTGCCCCAACTGGCCTTCGATATGTTGATCATTGTGTAGGCAATGTGGGCTGGAATCAAATGAATCCGTGGGTAAAGTTTTATGAAGATGTGATGGGCTTCCGAAATATTTTGAGCTTTGACGATAAAGATATTTCGACCGAATACAGCGCATTAATGAGCAAGGTAATGAGTAATGGCAATGGTTATGTCAAATTCCCAATCAATGAACCAGCCGAAGGTAAAAAACGAAGTCAAGTAGAAGAGTATCTTGATTTTTATGAAGGCGAAGGTGTGCAACATGTTGCCATTGCAACCAATAATATCATAGAAACCGTTACCGATTTAAAAAGTAGAGGCGTTGAATTTTTAAAGATTCCTGCCTCTTATTATGAATCCGTTCTAGAACGAGTTGGTACAATAGACGAAGATTTAAAACCACTAAGTGAATTAGGTATTTTAATTGATAGAGATGATGAAGGTTATTTATTACAAATCTTTACAAAACCTGTAGAAGATAGACCAACCATGTTCTTCGAAATTATACAACGTAAAGGTGCAAAGAGCTTTGGCAAAGGCAATTTCAAAGCATTGTTCGAAGCCTTGGAATTAGAGCAAGCGAACAGAGGCAATTTGTAGGATTTTTTAAGGCATAAGTCGTAAGGCATAAGTCGTAAGTATCTAGACTATTTTATTTTAGGCATATATCGCAAGGCGCAAGTCGTAAGGGATAAGTCGTAAGTATCTAAGCTATTTACTTTTTACTCATACCTTATGCCTTTTCACTTACGACTTACCACTTATGCCTTACGCCTCTAAACTTACGCCTTACTACTTATGCCTTACGCCTTTTTCCTTATACCTTATGTCTTTCAAGAGATTTTATTAGTCCCCTAATTATTTTTGAAATTTCATCTGCGTCTTGCAAAAATTCAATTTTCTTTTCGCTTGAAAGGTATTTTAATTTCTCAGCTAAATGAAGCATCGATTTTACTTCACTGCATGAAGCAATGGAAATATATAAAAATCTTGAAAAGTCTGCATCAGAGCTTCTACCAAACCCCTCAGCAATATTGTTAGATATAGAAACCACTGCTCTGCAAATCTGGTCTTTAAATCCAAAATCCTTTAATGAAGAAAACGAGGAATAAATCGCCACTGCCAAATCCTGTGCTTTCTGCCAAGCAATGATATCTTCAAATTTCTGTATCGCCATAATATTAAATTTTACTAAAACATTTTACTAATAATTTACAACTAATGCCCTACTATTTTTACTTACTTCCAATAACTAATTCCATACGACTTACGCCTTACGACTTACCCCTTACGCCTTTTGACTTATGACTTACCACTTATGCCTTACCCCTCACTACTTCTTAATCCTCGGATCCACAATCCCGTACATCACATCTACCAAAATATTCATCACAATAAAAATAAATGCGGTAAATAAAACAGAGCCCATCACAACTGGAAAGTCAAATTTATTTAAAGCATCTACAGTGATTTTGCCAATGCCTTTCCATCCGAAAATGTATTCAATAAAAAAGGAGCCTGCTAATAATTCAGCAAACCAACCAGAAACGGATGTGATGACAGGATTTAATGCATTGCGTAATGCATGTTTCCAAACTACTGCTTTTTTACTGAGCCCCTTTGCATAAGCAGTTCTTATATAATCTTGACTGAGCACATCCAACATCGCACTACGCGTGATTTGTACAATTATTGCCAATGGACGAATGGATAAAGTGAACACTGGAAGTATCAATGATTTCAGAATTAAATGTCTGCCTTGAAAAGGATCATAATCCCACATCGGTGATACAATACTTAATCCAGTATAATTGCGCAATAAAAATCCAAACACATAAGCAATTAAAATACCTGCAAAAAAAGAAGGCGCTGAAATACCCAATACACTGGTAAAAATTACAGAAGTATCTACCCAAGTTCCTTTTTTCAATGCAGCAATAATGCCAAATAAAATACCAAAAACAGTAGCGAAAAATATTGCCAATCCTGCTAAAATAAAGGTACCAGGAAATGCATCTAGCAACATACTACTTACTTCCTTTTTGCTTTGGTAGGAACGACGTAAATAAGGCGCCTTCAGCACTACATTATTTTGATTACTAATGGAGAATAGTTTTGTATAATCATATTTCTCTATGTCTTCCTTCGTATTTCCGTGAATGGCAAGCGGCGATAAATCATTCAAATAAAAAAGGAATTGTAAGTAAACAGGCTTGTCTAAATACAATTCCTTACGAATATTTTCCAATGATTTTGCATCACTTCTCTGACCCATCGTTAACCTAGCTGGGTCGGCTGGCAGCAATACGAAAAACAATACAAATACAATTCCCACAACACCAAGTAATACCAAAAAACTGTTTAGAACTTTACGAAATAGGAATGGTAACACCTGTTTATTTTATTGATCTAGAAAGAAATAACTTAATGCGACTGCGTTGTATCTTCTACAGCTGGAGCCGTTGCAAACAAAGGAATTGCATTATCCTTAATATCTAAATTCAAACTAGAATACTTAGGGTAATCCAAATAACTCCATTTACCTTTCACATCACCTGCATGCAACAACATCAATCCAGGATTGGTTCGCATGGCAGTCTTGATCACTGTGCCATCTGTACTATAAAATGGTATATCTAAATGATACTTTGTAGTAAATTCTTTTGTAGCAATATCATCTGATCCACTCAAACCCAATACTAGAATATTATTTTTCTTACATGTATTTACAAGTTCTACAAGGCTTTCTATATTGCTTGGATTTGCCTTTGTGATATTTTCACTAAATAATAAAAATACATTTCCACTATATTTTAAAATAGTCTCTGTCTGCACATTGCCATCATAATCTGTAATACCAAAATCATGTATTTTAGGTTCGTTTTCTGCTTCTTTAACAAGGTCACTAATTTGACTAACAAAATGCCAAGTGGAGTCTTGCCATGGATAATCCTTTTCCGTGAAGTTTTTATTTACGCCACCTTTTTCATAGACAAATTTAGTCTCATAAACTGCTGGTCTATAGGTCGAATCTGGTGTCATTTCATGTAATATATTATTACCCACTTTATATGCCAAACAATCTTTGAATGGTAAATGTTTCAATACATACCATTGTACACCAAAACAAAATACCAATGTGAGTACCATAATCGACCCAGCAATTTTATTGGAAAATAATTGCGCAATCCTATTTCTAAACAATAATAAGACAAGGATGAGCGCCAATAAAATCAAGTCTTTGACGAATGTTTCCATAGCAGTCAATTTGATGCAATCGCCAAAGCAACCACATTCTTTAACATT
This sequence comes from Bacteroidota bacterium, assembly GCA_947476825.1. GTDB lineage: Bacteria > Bacteroidota > Bacteroidia > Chitinophagales > Chitinophagaceae > OLB11. The sequence goes on from CANJRV010000068.1 coordinate 3,409, forward strand.
GCCACTAAACAATGCATAAGCAGTTAAGAAGGTAAAAAATAAAGTCAATAAGAAGATAAGATAGGAAAATAATTTGTAGCGATAACCAATGAGAATCGCTATTCCAGCCACTATTTCAAAAGTAATCATCAAAATAGAAAATGGCAACGCATAACCATGCAACCATTCCATCAGCTTAGGCATAAAATGATCTTTGCTTGCGAAGGCTTCGAAAAATTCACCCATTTTATAGGCAAGTCCAGAAGGATCATTGGCTTTTACTAAGCCAGAAAAAATAAATAATACGCCTACTATCAATCGTATTATTCCAAGAAAAAAATTAAGTATTTTACTGCCGTTCATGTGGTTTATATTTTTTAACTGGACAAATATAATTGGAAATGCTATTTGAACTTTTACAATTTTGAAAAGAGAATCCTAATGAGGAAAATCCAAAATCAAAAAAATCCAAATCCCAATTTTCAAAAATGACCTTCAAATCATTTATTTTTTTTATCATTACAATGTAAATCAGGCTATACTAAATAAGTAATTAAGAACGGGTTTGTAGAGTGGATGTATTGCGGCAACGATTGCAGTGGAAATCCTTTTTGCGGCGAAGCAAGCAAAAAGATTGAAACGGAAAGCGTGTTTGCCGCCAAAATTCTACTGTAGCATTTATTTTTTTTCAAAAAATACGCTACAGTAGAACCTCTAGTTACATTTTTAGTATCGCCATAAATTAAAAGTATATGGTATTGAATTATGTTTGGATATTCTTTTTTCTAGCTGCCTTTGTAGTTGCTATTATTAAGACCATTTTCCCACAAGTGGATGCCGATCATGTGATATTCAAAACCTTAGTAGATGGGCTTTTCGATGCAGCAGAAAGCAGTGTAATGAAAGTCGCATTGCCTTTAACTGGTGTGCTAACTTTCTTCATGGGCTTATTGAAAATTGGCGAAAAAGCTGGCGCAATTAATTTTCTTTCTCGACTTATCGGTCCTTTTCTTACTCGTCTATTTCCTGAAGTGCCAAAAAATCATCCTGCCATTGGGCAAATGGTCATGAATTTTTCTGCTAATCTATTAGGACTCGATAATGCAGCAACACCTTTCGGATTAAAAGCCATGCAAAGTTTACAAGAGCTTAATCCTGAAAAAGAAAAAGCCAGCAATGCACAAATCATGTTTTTAGTTTTGCATACTTCTGGGCTAACCTTGATTCCACTGACCATCATGGCATACCGCGCCAGTAATGGCTCTCACAATGTAACCAGTATTTTTATTCCATGTGTATTGGCGACAGTCATAGCTACATTAATGAGTATTTTTATTGTGGGTGCCGTTCAAAAAATAAAATTTGATTATGTCGTTTGTTCTTGGATATTAGGCATTCTTTGTTTCGTCGTTTTTTTAATTGGCATGGTCGATCATATGAATCCCCAACAAAAAGATATATTCTCCAACTTATTTGGGAATGTTTTATTGCTGCTTATTGTTGTTGGATTTATTGTAGCAGGCCTCATCAAGAAGGTGCACGTTTTTGATGCGTTTATTGAAGGTGCGAAAGAAGGTTTTGATGTTGTACTCAAAATCATTCCTTACTTAGTTGGTTTGCTTGTAGCTGTTCGTGTGTTCCGTGATAGTGGTGCATTACAATATGTGAATGATGGCATTTCGTATCTGCTCACTTTAACTGGAATGAATACAGATTTTGTTCCTGCACTTCCAGTCGCACTCATGAAACCCTTTAGTGGCAGCGGTGCTAGAGGTTTGTTACTCGATATTTATAAAAATCCGTTGTATGGTCCAGATAGTTTTGTGGGTAATACGGCAAGCATTTTACAAGGAAGTGCGGATACCACTTTTTATATTATAGCACTGTACTTTGGATCAGTTGGAATAAAAAATATTCGCTATGCTGTCTGGGCAGGATTACTCGCCGATTTTCTCGGTGTCATCGCTGCGATTTGTATTGCCTATTTATTTTTTCATTAAAGCCATTGATTTATATACATTCTAATGAGAAATATTTGGGCGGCACACACGCTTTTCGTTCCAATCTTTTTGCTTGCTCCGCAGCAAAAAGGATTTCCACTGCAATCGTTGCCGCAATACAGGAATCCTATACATGATTAGTTCCTACATTTTATTTTAGTCGAAGCAAATTTCTTTTTGATATTAAGCCTCTTGCATTATTTTTACCCCCATGCATTCATTCCACGAATTATTAGAGCAATTTGAAATATTTTTTTCAAAGCACAAATTTCCAAACAGTCCTGCAACGCTGTATGAACCTTGTAGTTATTTATTGCACATGGGTGGCAAACGGGTGCGACCAGTTTTATGTTTGATGGGTCATGAATTATTTACGCCATTAAATGACAACTCTTGGAATACAGCAACTGCGGTAGAACTATTTCACAATTTCACCTTAATGCACGACGATATCATGGACAACGCACCATTACGTCGAGGTGTTACTACTGTGCATGAAAAGTATAATCTTGCTACTGGAATACTTTCAGGCGATGTCATGAGTATTTACGCCTACCAACACTTGAATAAAGTGGACACATCTTATATCCATGCAGTCATGGCATTATTTAATCAAACCGCCATACAAATCTGCGAAGGACAGCAACTCGACATGGATTTTGAGAAAAGAGATATCGTTAGCCTAGAAGAATATTTGGAAATGATTCGCTTAAAAACATCCGTATTATTGGGTACTTCCATCAAACTTGGTGCTATGTTAGGAGGTGCAACAGAAGGTTGTTCAGAGATACTTAGTCAATTTGGCAATTCATTAGGACTGGCTTTTCAATTGCGAGATGATTATTTAGATACATTCGGCGATACCAATAAAACTGGAAAAAAAATTGGTGGAGATATTTTAGCGAATAAAAAAACATACCTTTTGGCTAAAGCATTTGAAATTGTAGATGTGAACCAAAAAATAGTATTGCAAGAATTGTTGAACAGAAAAGATCAAGAAAAAATTCAAGATATTATTGCCTTCTTCAATTTTATCCAGTTAAAAAATTATATTGAAGAAGAAATCGAAAACTATTCTAAAAAAGCATATTTCTTTCTAGAAAAAACACCGGTTATTTCATCGAGAAAAAAGAATTTGTTGGAAGTAACGGATATGCTTTTACATCGAGAAAAATAAGTAGGCTGGATACTTAAAATGCCTATGGTATTAAAGCCATAAAATCATCAAATAAATATCGAGAATCATGTGGTCCAGGAGTAGCCTCGGGATGATATTGTACCGAAAAAACTGGCTTCGATTTCATTTTGATTCCTTCCAGTGATTGGTCGTTTAAATTGATATGCGTTATCTCCAATTCTGCATGATTTGCTACAGAATCATAGTCAACTGCAAATCCATGATTTTGAGTTGAGATTTCGCTCTTCATGGTTGCTAAATGCAGTACAGGATGATTTAATCCACGATGTCCATGGTGCATTTTGAATGTGGTTGCGCCGTTGGCTAAAGCAAGTAATTGGTGCCCTAGACAAATACCAAACATGGGTTTATTGGTAGCTAAAATTTCTTTAATCGTATCTACTGCAAACTGCATGGCAGAAGGATCTCCAGGTCCATTGCTTAAAAAATAAGCATTCGGTGCAAAAGTTTCTAACTCAGCAAATGAAGTACGTTCTGGAAATATTTTCAAATACGCACCACGATCAACCATGCATTGCAAGATATTTTTCTTTACCCCAAAATCAAGTACAGCTATCCTTTTTGTTGAACTTTCATCGCCTAAAGTATAAGCCTCTTTGGTACTCACCTTGGATGACAATACCAAACCTTCCATGGATGGCACTTCAGAAAGTAGATTACGCAATTGATCCAAATCTTTAATTTCTGAAGAAATAATACAATTCATAGCTCCCTTATCGCGAACGTGAGCAACTAAAGCTCTAGTGTCAATCTCATGAATACCAACTACATTATTTTTCTTTAAATAATCTTCCAACGAAGAATCAGCTAGCGATCTTGAATATTTTTCAGAGAAATTTTTACAAATCAATCCTGAAATTTTTACTGAATCACTTTCTACATCCACTTCCTTGGCACCATAATTCCCAATATGGGCAGTATTCATGATAATTATTTGTCCGTAATAAGAAGGATCCGTAAAGACTTCTTGATATCCAGTCATTCCTGTATTAAAACAAATTTCTCCAGTTGTAGTTCCTATGGCTCCCATAGATTTACCTGTAAATAAAGTACCGTCAGAAAGAAGTAAATAGGTGGTAGTTTGTACGTTCATGAAGCGCAAATCTAATATGCAACAAGCATAAAATGGATGATGTGAATAAAAATTTAGAATTGTGAAAATCCAATTTAATTCTACACTAAAAGAAGTAGTAGTAAAAATAGATTTATTTCGCTGCATACGAATTGAAACATCTACAACAATAGTTCCCTATTTTTGCGGCAATATGATTTCGATTGGAAAAATAAAATCTCTACATGGAATAAAAGGGCAAGTGCTTTTTGTACATCATTTACAGCATCCTTTTGATGAAGAACAATTAGATGCGGTATTGATAGAGATATGGGAAAATAGTTTTATCCCTTATTTTATTGAAGAAATAAATGCGATTAGTGATACGGAAATGATCCTTACCATAGAAGGTATTCAGGATAGAAATATCGCCATGCAATTATTAAATAAAAAAGTGTACGCCCCTAATGTGGCCACTTCCATAAATCTTGAAAATAATTGGCTATCTCTAATGGCGTATCAAGTTCTAGATGATCAACAGCAATTAATCGGTGAAATAAAGGATGTCTATATCAATGGCAAACAAACTTTATTAGAGGTTCTATATCAAAACAAGTTAGTATTATTACCTATTTCAGATGAATTATTAATTCATGTAGATAGAACAAACAAAACGGTTCAGCTTCGATTAGCAGAAGGTATATTGGATCTATAAAAAACTCAACATGCGTATTGATATTATAACTGTAATGCCCGAATTGTTAGAAAGTCCTTTTAATCATTCCATACTCAAACGAGCAAAAGAGCGTGGTTTACTCCATATCCATTTGCATCAATTGCGTGATTATGCTATTAACAAGCACGGCCAAGTAGATGACATGCAATATGGCGGCGGTGCGGGTATGGTCATGATGTGCGAACCGCTTGCAAAAGTGATTGAAAAATTAAAAGGAGAACGTAATTATGATGACATCATTTATTTGACACCTGATGGTATAACCTTGCATCAAAAAATTGCCAATACCCTATCTTTAAAAGAAAATCTCATTTTGATTTGTGGACATTATAAAGGAATAGACCAGCGCATAAGAGATCTATATGTAACGTTAGAAATTTCCATTGGTGATTATGTGTTAAGTGGTGGAGAATTGGCTGCAGCTGTATTGGTTGACGGTATTGGTCGTCTAATTCCTGGTGTATTAAATGACGAAACCTCCGCGTTAACGGATTCACATCAAGATGGGTTATTGGCACCTCCGATATATACTCGTCCCGCTGAATTTCAAGGATTAAAAGTGCCCGAAGTATTACTCAATGGCAACTTTAAATTAATAGATGAATGGCGCGAAATGGAAGCATTAAAACGAACCCAAGAAAGAAGACCAGAATTGCTGTAATCTGCAAATAAACAAATGAAAAACTGAGTTTAAGGTGTGTTTTTTACTGTATCAAAAACAAAAACATCCTCATGTTGGGTTTTCATATAATACTTTTCTCGAGCATATTTTTCCAGTGTAGCAGAATCAGTTTGCAAAGCTTTTTTTTCGGCTTGTAAACGGCTCACTTCCTTATCTAAATATTCAATTTTGGTATTCATCTCATGCAATTCTTCTCTCAATTTATACTGAGAAACGATATCATATTGTGCAAAAAATGCTACCCATACTACAAAAACTACGGTGACAATAAAATATTTATTTTTAATTATTCGGAGTAGAAACATTTCTGGTAAAGAAAATAGTGAATGTAATTAGGCTTTCACTTCTGCACTCATTTTTTTGCGCAGTGCCATTGTCATTTCCATAGAAACTGCACTTTTATCCATTTTAATAATTGTATTTCTATCTATTTCAACTGCCAAAGTGCCATCATCATTCATACGAACAATTTTGCCATAAATACCAGCACTCGTGACTATGGATTCACCTGCATTAGTCGAATTTGAAAATTCTTTTTGTTCCTTCGCTTTCTTCATTTGTGGACGAATCATAAAAAAGTACATAACCGCTATCATTCCCGCCATAAATATAATATTCATCATAGGATTCGGTTTTCCACCTTCGCTAGCCATTAATAAAAAGTCTACTGTGCTCATATGTTATTTTCTATTTTTTAAAGTGCCCAAAAGTAGTTGTTTCAAAGGAATGAAACTAGTATTTACAAGACTATTTATTTTGATTTCACATCCGCTTGTATACTTATTTCATAAATGGAAGGATTCCCATTTGTTGTTACGGCAACTACTTTTTTATTAAATCCTTCTTTTCCCTGACTATTAAAAGTAACTTTAATGATGCCCTTTTCGCCTGGTTTAATTGGCAATTTAGGGTATTCTGCGATGGTACAACCGCAGGAAGCGCGTGCTTCGTTTATAATAATTTCTTTTTTCCCTTTATTCATAAAAGCGAATTCACATTCTACTTTTTCACCTTCTACAAGTGTGCCAAAATCATGTAGAGTATCATCAAAAACAAGTCTCCCCATTGATTGAATTGCAATAGTATCTTTACTTTCAAGGCTTCGTGGATTATTTACTAAAGTGGATGGTAGCTTAGACTTCAACTGTTGATCTATTTCTTCAGGAACATCATTGTTACAACCCCAAAAGACGATAGCAAGTATTAAAATAACAAATGAGTGTTTCATTCTACTGAAATAATTTAGACACGCATGTAAACTAGTCTTAATTTTTTTTAGCATAATCCGTTTTCTGAATTTTATTTTCTTGCAATAATTCTTTATGCACATTATCCAATAACCCATTTACGAATTGACCACTTTGCAAAGTGCTATATTCTTTAGCCAAATCAATATATTCATTAATGGTAACTTTAACCGGTATAGTCGGAAAATAAAGCAATTCACAAATCCCGAGATGCAGTAATATCAAATCAATGATTGCGACTCGATCCGCATCCCAATTGACCAATTTAGGATCAATCAACTGAAATATGATTTCCTTTTTTTCGTAATAGCATCTTAACAAATCATCGGCATAGGTTCTTTTTTCGTAGGAAACCATCTGGTTAAATGGAAATGTGCTTGCCTTCATGAAAATTTTATCGATCCATGGTTTAATCATTTCTGCATCAGTAAACCAATTCATGTACTTTTCACTTAAAAAAGTTGTAGTGTCTTCTGCATTGAAAATACAAAAATCAACGATAAACAGTATCATCTTTTTTTCATCAATGGCATTTCGCTCTGCAGTATGAATGTAGGATTTATATTCAGCGGTTTCAATTAATTGTAAAAAAATTTTCTTTACCAAATCATCGTCAAATAAATGTGCGATTTTATTTTTTTTGACACTTTCTTCAAAATGAACATTTTGCTTTAATTGTTTCATGATGATATTTCCAGCTAATTTGACATTAATTTTCAAATCCTCTTCAGTAGGCCTATGTTTTGATGCCTTTTGATTGGCATACACTAAAACATACTCTGAAATTAAATATACTAAATGTAATATAGCGGTAACGAGCGCTTTAGTTTCCTGAAATTTAAATTCTAATTGCTTTTCAGCTTTCGCAATATCAATAATATCTTCTTGTAAAGCTTGTTCGTAAATGGTTTGAAAAACTTTGATTCTTATATTTCGTCGACTAATCATATGAAAAGAGCTATCTATTTATGGAAATTTTAAAGAATTGCAAATGTAATTCAAATATGGACTTAATAAATAATAAATACTCAAAAAAAGAAATATGTTCCTATTTACCTAGTAATCAACAGTATACAGAATCATAACACATTATTAGTTCTTACATATCATTAATTACATATATATAATTCTTTATATTTCACGATATTCATTGGACAAATATTACTAATCACCTTTATTATACATATTCGGCATAAATGGTGAATAATTAATTTTGTACAAGCATCTTAATTTTCTTTATTTCATAACATGAATAAATTTATTACAATGCCATAAATTAAAATCTGTATGCTCATAAATAACAATTTGCGCGTAAAAATTGACGAAGAATACAAAATACTATGGGTTGGTATTGATTTACAAGATAAGCTTTGTTATACCATTAACTTTTTAGAAAATTTAATTCATGTTAAGGAACTGATTATTTATTTAATTAAAAAAGAAAATATTAAGTATACCGTTGCGTATTCATTGAATAAAGGCGTTTGGAATTTGGGTGGAGATTTAGAATACTTTGTGCAATGTATTAGAAATAATAATAAAACAAATCTCAAAGATTATGCGTATAAATGTATAGAATTGGTCTACAATTACAATAGCAATTATGAATTGGATATTTTTTCTGCTTGTGTAATTCAAGGTAATGCATTTGGCGGTGGTTTTGAAAGTGCTTTATCAGGTAATTATATTATAGCGGAAGAATCGGCAAAATTTAGTTTCCCAGAAGTTCTATTTGGTACTTTTCCAGGCATGGGTGCATATAGCTTTTAACAAAAAAGGTTGGATTTCAAAAAGCCAGTGAAATTATTAATTCAAACAAAACCTTTAGTGCTCAAGATATACATGACTTGGGAATTATCAATAAAGTATGTGAAGATGGATTAGGCATTGCAACTATGTCCATGTTGATAAAAAGAGGTGAAGTGGAGAAAATTCTTTCAAATCCATTCTTAAATATTTGCAATAAGGTACCAAAAAAGGAACTATTGGATGTAGTAGACGTTTGGTTAGAAAAGTCATTTTTACTGTCAGAAGACAATCTCAATAAAATGCTAAAACTGGCAAATTTGCAGAAGCGAAAAATTGAACAAATAAAACAAATTGAACCAAATCATGTGGATGAATTGAGATTGAGTGAGGTGGATTCACTAATTAATAATTCTTTTTAATGCACAAACCTGTTTTATCTTCGATATGCACATCAATCTGGGCATAATATTTTTTGTTAAAAAAATACTTTTAATTAAAATAATAATTTACATTTACGCTACAAATTAAAAACAACATGAAAAAAATCCTAATTTTTACTTTAGTTTCTGCCTTATTTCTAAGTTACACTTCTTGTAAAAAGACTACAACTACACCTACAGGAAGTAGTTCAGTGTATACTAAACCAATTGATTTAACTTCTCCAGCTGAAGTAAAATTAGCATTAGGTGAGATGCCAGCTACTTTTACTAAAAAAGCGGTGATAGAAGAAGCTACAGCTGCTTGGTGTGGATATTGCCCTTACGGTGCAATCAATATGAAGGATGCAGTTGACTCTTATCCAGATAAAGTTTATGGTGTTGCTTTTCATGATGGAGATGTAATGTCAGACATGTATGATTCTTATACTTCATCTTCTACTTTGGATTTTGAAACTAGATACGCAATCAGTGGTATACCAGGTGGATTAGTGAATAGAATGAGTACATCAAACAATTACAATTCTTGGAAAAGTATCGCTGCTTCTGAATTAGCTAAACCAGCTGTTTCAGGTTTAGGCATCATAACACAACGTATTGATCCGCAAACTTTTGCAATTGATGTTCATTGTGGGTTCTCTACTTCTTTAGTATCAACTGATCAATATTATATGGTTGCTTACTTATTGGAGGATGCAGTACATAAAGGATCAGCTTATGATCAACATAATTATGCAGATATCAATAGTTCTGCTCCAGATCCAACATCTCCTTACTATAAAGCTGGTGATCCAATGTCTTCTGCTAAGTATATTCACAATCACTTACTTCGTCAAGTTTTATACAAAAAAGGCATTTGGGGAACTTTAATTCCTACTGAAAAAATAACACCAAGAGGTGAATTTAATGCCTTATTGAACGTTTACATTAACCCAGAATTCAATCAAAATAATTTAACAGTTATTGCAATGATTGTTAAAAAAGGTGCTGGAGCAACTCAAGATTATATTGAAAATGTTCAAGAATGTAAGTTAGGTTCTATCAAAAAATGGGATTAATCTAAATTAGACAAGAGTTCATCCTTATGATGAATCTTAATAAATAAAGGTAGCTATTGGCTACCTTTATTGTTTTTAGGCCTTAATGTAAATACTATTGAATCCATTCATCACACCACAAATGCAAGTAGAAGAGTTCATCCTTTGGATGAATCCTTATAAACAAAGATAGCTATTGACTACTTTTATTATTTTTAGGATTGGATGCAAATTGAATTCCAGGAATCGAATACACTTTAGATTTAAGTATCTATTTTTTGTTGTGTATAATAAAAACAAATATTACTTTTAGGCAAATATTAAAAACATGAAAAAATTATTACTTCTTATGCTAGTTGCCTTTGCAACTTCAACCAATTTACATGCGCAATATTGGCAAATGCCTAATCCAAATGCCAATGCAAATCCAGGTGGTCTTAATGCTGACCCTGAATATCCAGTGGGTGGCGGAATCGCTGCTGGATGGACTACAATACAAGCAATGAGTGCTACGCCAGTTTGGTCTGTTGTACAAACCCTTCCTTTTACATTTAGTTTTAATGGAAGCGCAGTTACACAATTCAAAGTTTCCACATCTGGTATTCTAACCTTTGATATTGCTGCGTCTTCTTGTCCCTCTTACACGAAAGCAACTTTACCAGATGCAACAATTCCAAACCAATCCGTTTGTATTTGGGGATTAGCTGCTCTAGGTGCAAATGACAATATTGTGACCAAAACATTTGGTACTGCACCGAATAGACAACTTTGGATTCAATTTAGCTCTTACGGATATGGTTCAGTTTTATCTGATGGATCTAATTTTTGCTACTGGAGTATTGTCCTTGAGGAAACAACAAATAAAATTCATATTGTTGACAATAGAACTGGTGGCTACGCTACAACAAAACAAGTTTCTGCAGGTATACAAATAAATTCTACTTCTGCTTATATGGTTGCGACTTCTCCTAATTTAAACGCTTTAGCCACTACAGATCCTACAGCTGCGGATAATAGTTATTATACATTTATACCAGGTACACAACCTGCTAATGATGCAGCTGCAACAGCAACTTCTTCCACTGGTTATAACGTAACTGGCTCTAATATTCCAGTTTCACTTACAGTTAAAAACTTAGGTTCTGCAGTTATAAATTCTTATACAATAAAATATCAAGAAGGCGCAAATCCAGCAGTAAGTCAATCAGTTACTGGATTAAATCTTGCTTCATTTGCAAGTAATTCTACAACATTTACAACGCAATATAATGTTGCCTCTTTAGGTGCACATCCATTAAAAGTATGGGTTGAATTGCCATCTGATGCAAATCATGCCAATGATACATTAGGCGCCACATTTACTGGGGTTGCATTTATGCCTGCACGTTCAGTAGTTATGGAAGAACCAACTGGTACATGGTGCGGATGGTGTGTACGTGGAATCGTATATATGGATTCTATTTATAAAGCTCACCCGAATGATGTAGTGCCAATATCCGTGCACAACGCAGATCCAATGACGGTTACTACATATGATGCAGGAGTAGGTACATTAATTAGTGGCTATCCTTCATTATTGGTAGACAGAAAAGAAGTTGCTGATCCATCAGATGCTTTCACTATGTATTCTAAATATATTGGTGACTTTGGATATGCTACTGTAAATATCAATTCTGCTACTGTTGCGGGTTCTACTATGTCTGTAAATTCAAGCATTATTCCTGCAGCTAATTTGACTGGAGATTATCGTTTAGCATTAGTAATTACAGAAGACAGAGTTAACAATGCTTCTGGCGGAACTTGGGATCAACATAATTATTACGCAGTTGGTGGTTCTGGAAATTCTACACCAATGGCTAATAGCGAATATAACTTTAATACTTTACCTGGTACTATCCCTTCTGCAACTATGTATTATGATTTTGTAGCAAGAGATATCGTTGGTGGTTTTGACGGAGCTGCAGGTAGCTTACCTTCTACAATGAATGCAGGAACTACCTATTCACATCCATTCACTTGGACAATTCCAGCAGGAGATAATGTATTTAAAATGAGAGTTGCTGTATTATTGATCGATAAAAACGGAAGTAAAAGCAAAATATTGAATGCAAAAATGACACCTGTATTTCCTGCAGGCGTATCAACCATCGCAAAAAATAATACCATTGAAATTCTTGCTTATCCTAATCCAGTTAAAGACAATTTGTATATTGATTTGACATTAGAAGAAAGTTCGAACGCTTCATGCATTGTAACTGATATGATGGGACATGTAGTCATGAATAAATCTTTAGGTTTATTGCATAGTGGAATACAAACTACAGAATTAAATACTTCTAATTTGACTGTTGGCATGTATAACATAACCATTGTGACTGATAAAGGAAGTTTTACAAATAGTTTTATCAAAAAATAAGATTTATATATCAAATAAAAAAGACCTGCTTCACGGCAGGTTTTTTTTATGTCTCTTTTGAATATGGTAGTTCTTAGTAACAAGTGTTCATCTATTAGTAACCATTTAATAAAATAGTTTAATTTCGAGTTGAAAATTTGCAAACATGAAAATATTTATTTTTCTATCCTGTTTAATTCTGAATGCAATGTCCACTAATGCGCAATGGAGTATGAACCCAAGCATCAACACGCCAATTTGTACAGCAACAGGTAAACAAATTGATATGAGAATGATGGAAGATGGAAAAGGTGGAGCATTTATTACTTGGAAAGATTACCGAACTACAACGAATATCCCCGACATCTATATTCAACGGGTAAATGCGAAAGGAATTGCATTATGGACTAACAATGGCATAGCACTTTGTACAGATTCAGCGGATCAAAGTACGCCTAATATTACCACAGACATGAAGGGAGGTGCTATTGTTGCATGGTCTGATTGGAGAAGTTATATTGAACGAGATATCTATGCACAGCGAGTCGATTCTAATGGTCAAATTTTATGGACGATCAATGGTGCCAATGTAACAGATAGTTCTGCCAGAGAACATAGTGAAAAAATAATATCTGACGGTCATGGTGGTATTATTATTATTTTCGAAAAACAAGTTTATACAACTACATCTCATTGGGAAATTTGGGCCCAAAGACTAGATAGCTCTGGCACAAAAAAATGGGGAAAAGGTGGTGTATCACTTAGTTTATCTAACACAAACAAAAGAAATCATAAAGTACAGAAAGATAGAAATGGCGGGGCCTTTATCGTTTGGCAAGATTTGAATATCGCTGGAAATTATGATGTATATGGACAACATATCAACGCCAATGGGATATTGTTGTGGGGTAATAATGGCAAAGCAATTTGCAATGCAACTGGTGATCAAATAAATGCAAAAATAGACCCTGACAGTATAAATAATGGTGCTTTTATCGCATGGCAAGATACTCGAAATTCAACGGACTATGATATTTATATACAGCGTGTAGACTCAAACGGGAATAGCATTTGGAATACAAATGGCGTTGTGGTTTCCAATGCAAACAATAATCAGTCTGCCTTGGATTTAATGAGCATTTCTACAACCAATGAAACCATCATCACATGGAAAGACAATAGAAATGGTGACTATGATATTTATGCGCAAAAATTAAACAGCAATGGCATTGCTCAATGGACTGCGAATGGAAAAGTAATTTGTAATTCTTTAAAAGACCAAATCAATCCGAATATTTGCACAGATGAAAACAAAGGTGCAATTATTGTTTGGCAAGATTCAAGTGCAGGTGATTGGAATGTAATGGCTCAAAAAATAGACAACAACGGTGTGATACAATGGGCCAACAATGGTGAAATAGTGAGTAATGCAACGAACGAACAATCCAGTCCAAAAAATGTTACTGATGGGAAAGGTGGAAGCATATTTGCTTGGCAAGACAAACGATCCGGCACCTTTGATATTTATACGCATCATTTATTCTCCAGCGGCAGTCCCAACGCTATTCAGGATAACCTTAAAATCGTATCCACAAATCTATATCCTAATCCTTGTCGCAATCAATTTCTGTTGTCTTATACGCTTGCAACATCCGATTATGTGCGCATTCAACTCCTAGATATTACTGGACAAATGATGCAAGTATTGGATGATGGAAGTAAACAAGAACATGCTGGTGAACACCATATTACATGCAATGTTCATGCACTTCCTGTAGGTTTGTATACAGTTGAAATAAAAAACAATAATTTTCACAAAGCCATCCAACTTTTGAAAATGAATTAAACTTTCTCGATGAGAGTAAGCTCATTAGCTTGAACAGAAAAAGTATAATGTACACCTAATTTCAATGCCCAATTTTTTGCTTGATGTCCAACCGGAAAATCATAACAAACTGGATAAGTAAAGTCTTTTACTTTCTCCTGAATTATTTCAACTTCTGTCATGCCGAAAGGAATCTCATCATCATTGGTATTGGTAAATCCAC
>CANJRV010000069.1 GCA_947476825.1 Bacteroidota bacterium
GACAAATTGACCAATGCTGATTTGGCAAGAATAGTTGACACCAATGATGAATGGATTACTTCTAGAACTGGTATCAAAGAACGTCGTATCTTAAAAGGAGAAGGCATGGGCACTTCAGATATGGCCGTAAAAGCAGTACAAGAAATTTTAGATAAAAAAGGATTGAACCCTTTAGATATCGAATTGCTTATTTGCGCAACCACAACCCCTGATTTTACTTTTCCAGCAACAGCCAACGTAATAACGGATAAACTTGGTCTGAAAAATGCTTGGGGTTATGATGTGAGTGCGGCATGTAGTGGTTTTTTATATGCCTTAACCATTGCCTCCCAATTCATCGAAACTGGAAAACATAAAAAAATAATTGTGGTAGGGGGAGATAAAATGAGCTCCATTTTAAATTTTGAAGACAGAGCAACTTGCATCATTTTCGGAGATGGATGTGGTGCCGTTTTATTAGAACCAGATACAGACGGCTTAGGCATAGTAGATAGTATCTTAAGATCAGATGGATCTGGCAGAACTTACTTGCACCAAAAAGCAGGAGGCTCTGTAAAGCCTGCTACGATTGAAACTGTTATGAATAAAGAACATTTTGTGTACCAAGAAGGACAAACCGTTTTTAAATTTGCTGTAAAAAATATGGCCGATGTTGCCTATGATATTATGCAACGAAATGGACTGACTGCCGACAATGTAACATGGTTAGTTCCGCACCAGGCAAATAAACGTATTATTGATGCAACCCGCGAGCGAATGGGACTAGCAGAAGAAAAAGTAATGGTCAATATCCAACGCTTCGGCAATACTACCAATGGTACTTTACCACTTTGTCTTTGGGAATGGCAAAACAAACTCAAGAAGGGCGACAATATTATACTTGCTGCTTTTGGTGGTGGATTTACTTGGGGCTCCATGTATATCAAGTGGGCTTATGATACGGAGTAGGTTGCTTTGTTCTTCACAAGACTAAAAGGAAAATTAAAAATTTAGGCAAACAAGTAGGACAATCAACCAATCAAAGAATCACCTACTACATAAAATATAAGGCCAGAAATAAAAGTATTTAACATTGCGATTCGACAATAAATCAACTTCAATTCAAAAATGAATGGCTGGTTCTAAAGTTCGTTTTATTGATATTTTATTCCTTTTAGTCATTATTGGCGCTGACATCTTCGTCTATTTAATTTTGGGTATTTTACAAATGGATTATGATGAAAACTGAGATATTTCAAAAGGAGAATATAGCAGCTTAAAAAGTATGAGCCGTATACAAATTGTTTTTTATTTGGCCTTACAACTTTGGAACTTGATCAACATCATCGGAATTATATTTATTGCAC
This sequence comes from Bacteroidota bacterium, assembly GCA_947476825.1. Lineage (GTDB taxonomy): Bacteria > Bacteroidota > Bacteroidia > Chitinophagales > Chitinophagaceae > OLB11. The sequence continues at coordinate 1,347 of CANJRV010000069.1, forward strand.
GACATATTTTTAAACGAATTAGCAGAAGCAAATAGTTCACTCTGGAAACTGTAGCCACATATTCTCACTTCACTCATCTTTTCTCTCCTCATCATTTGGTTCTTAATTTCAGCGGATTATCTTTGGATGCCTTAATTCACAAAGGACAAAAAGAATAATACCGCAGTTAATAAATAATTGGATAGGAGCGATGATATGCTAAGCCTTACAAACTTATTATCAGCGAAAGTGATACATCCTATTAATATAAACATAAAATGGTAAAAGGATTTTTATGAAAGCAATAGATCGAATAATGCAACACAAATGGTTCCAAGTATTTTTATTCTTGTTCGTTTGGGTAAGCATTTTTATACTCTATTACCCTGCCCATAATGCCATGCTAATTGATGATGGCATCTCCGGTATTTATGAAATGAAAATCGGTGGATGGAAAGGCTTTTTACATTCTTATCATTTCGATAATTTCTATTATGGCCATTATTTATTTATCGGAATTTGTTATGCCTTATTTGGTGTAAACACTCTAGGCTGGTTTATTGTATTCACTTTTTTTCACGCACTGAACACCACTTTAGCATTTGTATTTTTTCGTAAATTATTTACTTATCTTGTTTCTATAGAATCCGCTGCTGTTATCAGTTTCAGCGGAAGCATCTTATTTGCATTCTCGGCCTATCAATCTGAAAATATTGTGTGGGCAGCTACATCGCATTACATGATAACCTTGTCCATATTGCTGATGAGTTTGTCGTGGTTATGCGATTTTATTGGAGGTAAAAAAACAACATTTTCCTTACTCCTCTTTCATCTATTCTTTCTATACGCACTAGTTACATTAGAGATTAGTATTTTATTCCCAATCCTCTATGTATTAGTATTTGTTCTATTTTTATTTTACCAAAAAAATCAAATTTGTTCCCTCTCTTTTGGCACAAAAATACTCGCACCAATTATCAGTTTTGTTTTTCTCTATTGTCTAGCGCATAAATATTTACACCATACTTGGTTGCCGCAAGAACGACAAATGCAAGGCATGGATATTCCCTTGTCGCAAATGGTAGCAACCTTATCCCAACATCTATTAAAGCTATTTGGGTTCGTTCATTTTTTACCTTACCAAACAAGAGATAAAATATATGAATTGTGTTTACATTGGAAAAAAGTAGGCATCGTATTTGAACTTTTATTTATTGTTGTTTCTGTTTTTATTTATAAAAAAGACAAGCAGAAATTATTTATATTTTGGTTTTTGATAGCGTGTAGTCTATTGCTTTATTTGCCTTTTATCCGCTGTTATTTTATGTATCTCATGCGTTTAGAAAATGACCGCTATTCTTATTTTGCTTCTGTATTTTTATTGCCACTATTCGCGTATTTTGTTTTTCAATTGCCTAAATGGATTCGCTACATTCTTTTATTGGCTTATGTTTCAGCTTCTATTTATTTTTTATTACCTGACATACAAGCCCGCGCCAATAGTGCTAAACTGTATACCACTTACTTGCATACTTTTCCTGATACGCTGAAGCATAAAGTCTATTTAATGAATGTGCCAGCAGTGTGCACGGACGCTTATCTATTTCGCGCCAAGCCTCGATTTGAAATTTCCTATGAGGTACTTTTCGATAAAAAATTAGCTTGCGATCTAGAGCAATTGGTATGGTATAATGCCATGAGTGAAAAGGATTCATTTGCAGTAAAAAAAATAAATGATACCGCCTATCATTTTCAATTAAAAACAAATGGATCTTGGCTGATGCATGAAAATATTGGCGCAACCGATTATGAAACTGCTGATTACAAAGTAGACATTGACGATTGGGGCGGATACAATTTACTCTTTAAAAAACCACTAGCTAAGGATGCAAGTATTATTTATTTTACTGGAAAAGGTTTTCAGAAAGTGAATGAATAGGGGAATTTAGTCGCATACTAAATCATAACGCCAAACTATCCAAGGCCGATTACAAATTGATCACTAGATGCAACAATAAAGAATAAATTAGGGGAATTTGACCTGCTTGATTTCCTACCTACTTTCCCTATATTTGCCGAGAAACTTATTTAATGAAGCATTTACCCAATATACTTACACTCGGCAATTTATTTTTTGGTTGTATGGCTATCGTATTTATTTTACAAGCACAACCATTTGTGAGTGAGGTAAATGGAGAGCAGTATTGGATAAGTGGTACTACACAAGCCTATTATGGGAGTATCTGTATTCTAATCGCTGCTATCTGCGATTTGTTCGATGGCATGGTAGCTCGATGGTTGGGCGTTTCTTCTCCCTTAGGAAAAGATTTAGATTCATTGGCAGATGTGGTTTCTTTTGGTGTAGCACCCAGCATGATATTGATGAAGATGTTATGGACTGCTTGGATGCAAAAACAAAATGCCATGGATGTTTCCATGTTGGCGGTTTGCCCAGCTTTTTTAGTAGCTTGTTTTGGTGCCTTACGTTTAGCCCGCTTTAATAATGCACCTGCAACAACTTCCTATTTTACTGGCGTTCCTATTCCGGCCATTGGTATGTTGGTAGCATCCTTTCCATTTATCAATTTGTATAACCCATTGCATTTTGGCAATTACATGCAAAACGAATGGGTATTGTACACCATCATTGCTATACTTTGTTGGTTGATGGTGAGTAAAATGAAATTATTTACGTTGAAATTTTCTCATTTTTCATTCAAAAATAATTGGGCACAAATAGCATGGTTAGTTATTGCTCTTGTTTCTATTCCTTTTTTAAAAATATTGGTCGTTCCATTTTCTTTTTTAATGTATATCGCTTTATCTTTCGCCCACAAACCATCTGAAAAATGATTTATACCGCACACATCAACATTATGCCATTAACTGAATTGCTAGACCCACAAGGAAAAGCGGTAAATGAAAGTTTACATAGTTTACAATTACATGCCATACAAAATGTAAGAATTGGAAAGCATATTGTATTAAGCATCGAATCGGACAACGAAGAAAATGCGTATAACATTGCAAAAGAAGCTTGCGAAAAAATGTTGTACAATGCAGTGATGGAAAAATATAGCATCACAATAGATGCATAAGATTTTATTGTTGATTTCCAGTAAGCAATAAAAAAAATTCCTCTTTTTTTCTGTATCCTCTATACTTTCTACGAGATATTTTTTATTCCCAATATTTTGAAACGAGTGGAGTTTGACATAGACTCCGCTAATTTTTTCTCACAGAAATCTCAGAATACACAGAAGTTTTTGCATTCATTTTTGCTGTGTCTTCTATACATTCTGTGAGAGAATTTTTTGTAGCAATTAGTTACAATTCTTCTACTAACTTCTGAATTTTTCCTTGTATTCCGTGTATTCCGTGAGAGATTTTAAATCTAGAAGCAAACCCTTCATCGAAGAAAATGAACTTTTGAACGATGAGAACAAAGTTTTCATCTAATTCTAAAAAATAAGCTAGTTCAGCACTTATAAATTTGTGCTGTTAAATGATTAACACTAACAATAAAAACCTAAACAAATGAAAAAAGTAATGATCGGAGCTATCGCTCTAACAATCGCACTAGCTCCAGTAATGTCTTTCGCTAAAGGCAAACATTCTAAAAAAGCAGAACCTGCTAAAACAGAAGTGAAAGCAGACGCTCCAGCTAAAGCAGCACCAGCAAAAGCAGTAGCGCCAGCTAAAAAATAAGGATTGAAAAAATCAATAAAAAAACATGAAGATCGCTCTTCATGTTTTTTTTTGCCTTCATTACTTTTTAGTAGCAAGAAAAGCTTCAAATTCTCGTAATGAAAAAGAACTTAAATTTTGCTTAGCAGTCAACATTCCTTTTTGTGCAGAAAGAACACCATAACGAATATCATCGATACCTCGAATGCTATGTGCATCAGGGTTAATAGATAATAATACACCTTGTGCAATAGCATACGAAATCCATTGCCAGTCCATATCTAATCGTCGTGGATTCGCATTAATTTCAATCACCACATCATGTAATTTACAAGCATCAATAATGGCTTGATGATTTACAGGATATTCTTTTCGGCTCAATAAAAGTCTGCCAGTAAGGTGACCTAAAATGCGAGTATATTTATTTTGAATAGCACCCATTAAACGCAACATGGCTTTTTCTTCTGTCATTTTTAAATTTTGATGCACAGATGCAATCACCAAATCAAAAGAAGATAAAATATCATCAGGATAATCCAGTCGTCCATCATTTAAGATATCACATTCTATACTTTTAAAAATCTTAAAGGGCTTTAATTTTTCATTCAATTTATCAATCTCTTCTTGTTGTTGTTTGATACGTTCTATGCTCAATCCATTCGCATAAAATGAACTTACAGAATGGTCACTCATCACCAAATATTCAAATCCTTTTTCTATACAAGCTTGTGCCATTTGGGCAATACTAAAACCACCATCACTCCATGTACTGTGGTTGTGAATGATTCCTTTTATGTGTTTAAGTTGAATCAAAGATGGGATTTTATTTTCTTGCGCTAAGTCAATGATAGCTTTACTTTCGCGTAGACAAGGTTCTATAAATGGAATGCCAGCTTCTTCAAAAATCAAATCCTCTTCACCACCACTTCCAGCAAAAGAAACTTCTGGAAATGCTTCTTGAAACGCATCATTAAAAGCTGGTGTTCCGGTGGTAAAAAATAAAGTAGCATCCGTATTTTCTTCATCTGTAGAATGCAGTATAACTTGTATATGTTCTTGAAATAAATAATACACTGAACCATCTTCTTCTTTACTAAAAGTAAATGCAGATTCTTGTGCCATTTCTTCTTGTATCGTTTCAATATCTGTTGCAATTACATATTCTAATTCGTCAATGATATTGCATTGTCTGCGAAAACTACCGCTAATAAAAACAGAAGTAAACGAGAATCTTGCGTCTAAAAATTTTTGAATACTAATGGCAATGGGGTCAATTTGTGCATATAAATAACGTTGTTGATTGCTCAAATAAAAAGTGATTGCTTCTTGAATAGATTGTTGGGTCTTCACACCAAATCCTTTATATGCAATCAATCTATTTTCTTCGCAAGCATATAAAAGTTCGCCAGGAGATTCTACACCCAGTTCATGCCAGATTACTGCAATTTTTTTTGGACCTATTCCTTTTATCTTCAGTAAATCCAAAATACCTTCTGGCGTTTTAGCGAGTAATTCGTCCAGAACTTTTAAGTGACCAGTATCTAAAATTTCAATAATTTTTGCAGAAACACTTGCTCCGATTCCTGGAATAGACGCAATCTCTGTTCTAGAAATTTCGGATAAAACTATTGGCAATTTATCTAGCTGAAAGGCAGCAATACTGTATGTTTTAGACTTAAATGCATTTTCACCATGGATGTCCATGAGTTTAGACAATAGAGAAAACAAGTCTGAGATTTCGGCATTCGTCATGTGTGCAAAAGTGTATGTATGCTTTCAATTTCAGATAGCATTTCGCTTGAAGGATTTTGTGATACATCAGGTAAAGCTGCAGAAGAAGTCAAATGATCGATGAGAACCATCGCCATAATATCTTGGTCATCTCTTCCTTTAAATATTTCTCGAAAAGTATTTATTTTTTCCAGCATCCCGCCATAAATTTTACGAACCATCTCTTCGTTTTCTGGTTCAACTTTGATACGATATTGCCTGTTGCAAATTTTGAGTGTGATAGGAACCGATGGATTCATTTTACTTTTTTTATTGGTCGTAAATATACAATGAATGGGGATTATTTAATGCACAGTCTATTTGTAAAAAATAAAATGCTTTTGTCACACCTTAGTCATTTCTGAAAATATAATTTATTCTGCTAACGTAATATAATGTTGGTTCGTCTAGAGTATATTCACAAAATTTTTAAATTAAAAACAGTATAAAAATGAGAAACACGCTTAAAATCGCTTGCCTTTTCGCCCTGATATTATTGGGTGCGAGCTTGTTCAATGCATGTAAAAAAACGAACCCCATTACTTACGGGAATAACGAGTACAACAATGGCAAAACAGTAGTTGCAACTATCATGGGTATAGTAAAAGATGAATCCGGAATGCCAGTTGAAAATGCTAGCGTTACTGCTGGAGGTGCAACAGACATGACAGATGCCAATGGTTTATTTATGCTCAAAGACATTACTACTCCAGAACATGCTACCACTGTAAAAATTAGTAAAGCCACTTATTTTAATGGATACAAAACCTTATCTATTGAAGCAGGAAAAAAACATACTGTTTATGTGTCTTTAATGAAAAAAGAAAATGTACAACAATTCAATGCCGATAATGGTGGTACAGTAACAACCAGCAATGGCATCAGTATTACTTTTCCAAGCAATGCCTTAATGGTAAAATCTTCTAGCGTTGCTTTTTCTGGACAAGCTTATGTGTACATGAAAAAAATTGACCCTACTACTACTTTAGGATTAAGCACTATGCCTGGCGATTTACGCGGTTTAACTGCTGCTGGTGGTGAAGAAAGATTATTACAAAGTTTTGGTATGATGGTTGCAGAAATTATAGATGCTGCTGGTAATCCTTTACAATTAATTCCAGGTAGAGAAGCAACAATCAGTGTTGATGTTCCTACAACTTTATTAGGACAAGCTGCACCTTCTATTCCACTTTGGTATTTTGATGAAGTAAAAGGAATTTGGGTTGAAGAAGGTAGTGCTACATTACAAGGTGGCAAGTATGTTGGGAAAGTTAAACATTTTAGTTTTTGGAATTGTGATACACCTGCTGCTGCTATTCAATTAGAAATGACTTTACAAGATCAATCTGGAAATCCATTGAGTGGATATGAAATTTCATTGACCAATATTGCCAATAATAATACACGTTCAGGCACAACCAATTCTGCTGGTTGGGTAGGTGGACTAGTATATCCAAATGCTACACTTACTATGAATGTATACTCCTATACTCTTTGTGGTAGTAGTAATGTTCCAATTTATACGCAAACTATAACTACAGGTGCAGTTGCACAAAACCTAGGCACTATCGTGGTTACTATCGCTACTGGTACTTCTACAATAAATGGTTCAGTAGAAGATTGTTTAGGAAATCCTTTAGCAAATTCTACTGTGGTTGTACAACCGTTCGGTATAATAGTTACACCAAATGCTGCTGGACAATTTACGTATAGCTTCCCTTGTGTACCTTCATCACCACTTACATTTAATGCTTACGATTTAGGTTCAAATGTATATGGAACTTCAACAGCTACAATTGTGGCAGGAATCAACAACATTGGCACTTTAAGTGCGTGTGGCAATGTTTCTCCTTTCTTAAATTTAGTTTTAACCAATACGGTTTCAAGTGTATCTGTTACAAAAAATTTCCTTGCTCCTGCTGATAATATTACAATGGATATTACTACGCAAGGAATTGGAAGTTCAGTAACTGCAACTTCACCTTCTGCTGGTACTACCTCTTATTTTTACATGGGTTGTTCAGATACCACTATTGGTTCATTCCTTCCAACTGCCGTCTACACTTATGGTATTGGTACCTTTGCAGATAGTATGTATACCATTGTTCCTTCATCTACACTTACTTATACCAGTTTCCCTTTATTCCCTGGAGACTGTCAAGGTAATTTCTCGATCAATTTGATAGGTGTTCCTAGTGGTGATACATACACTGCTATCGGCACTTTCAGAGCTAAGAGATCGAATTAAAACTCGCTTTTTGTTTGTAAAAAAGAAAGCTGCTTCCGAAAGGAGGCAGTTTTTTTTGAGTCTATTTGTTGCAGATGCATGAATAAAATAATGTCTGAATTAAGGAAGAAGAGGAATGCACGGATGGCATAGATCAGTAAACGATTGTATGATGATACTTTATTGGGATTATCCGTGTAATCTTCTTTATCCTCCTTTTCCGTGATGCAGACTTCCCGTCAGTATTATGGAATGGGCATTTGTAGGAGATTGTCTGAATCACGGATGAAGAAGAATGCACGGATGGCACAGATCAATAAACTTTTGTATGATGATACCTTATTGGGATTATCCGTGTAATCTTCTTTATCCTATTTTTCCGTGATGCAGACTTCCCGTCAGTATTATGGAATGACTGTTTGAAGGATATTGTTTGAATCACGGATGAAGAGGATTACATGGATGGCACAGATCAATAAACTATTGTATGATGATACTTTATTGGGATTATCCGTGTAATCTTCTTTATCCTCCTTTTCCGTGATGCAGACTTGCCGTCAATGTATTATGGAACGAACATTTGAAGGATATTGTCTGAAGTATGATTTATGTGATTACAAGATTACTATGATTTGCAGTATGAATGAAAAGCTATAGCAATTGTGGCTATCAAAAAAATAGTTCAGACAAAATATATTTTGTCTGAACTAGTGATTATGGTTTGAGAAGGTTACAAACCAAGGGAATATAAACTTGTCTCGGCGAATATCTACTTACCAGTATGCGTCATAATAAATCCTTCCAACTCAGCTTGAGTGATAGGATTTCCTTTGATTTTATTATAAGCAATGGCATCTACCAAATATAAATCACGAATAATTTTTACCAATTGTCCATTATTGATTTCAGGGATAATTACTTTTTTAAATCGCTTGAAAATATTACCAAGATTTTTTGGGAAAGGACGTATATATCGAAGATGACAATGGGAAATAGAATGTCCTTCTTTAATTAATTTTTGAACTACTGTAGTGATTACACCTGATGTAGAGCCCCAACCTAAAATAAGAATATCACCTGAGTCTGCACCTAGATTTATTTCTTGTTCAGGTATATAATTGGCAATCATATCTACCTTCGCTTGACGCGTTTTCACCATGTGTTCATGGTTATCTGCATCATAGCTAACATTACCTGTGATGTCTTGCTTTTCAAGTCCACCTATACGATGTTCCAAACCTGCATAACCAGGAATAGACCATGGTCTTACTAATTTTTCATCTCTTAGATAAGGTAAAAATTTCTCTTCTCCTTCATCCAAAGATTTTTTAAAGGTAACTTTAATTTCAACTATGTCACTTGCAGATGGGAATTTCCAAGGCTCAGCACCATTGGCAATAAAACCATCACTCAATAATATCACTGGTGTCATGTGTTCAATAGAAATACGACAAGCTTCAATGGCTACATAGAAACAATCACTAGGGCTGCTTGCTGAAATAATTGGTATTGGACATTCGCCATTTCTACCATAATAAGCTTGCATCAAATCACTTTGTTCCGTCTTTGTTGGTAAACCTGTTGAAGGACCTCCACGTTGAATATTAATAATCACTAAAGGAATTTCTAACATCATTGCCAAACCCATAGCTTCTGCCTTCAACGCCATACCTGGACCTGAAGTGGTGGTAATACCTAGCGAACCACCATAAGAAGCACCAATACTAGAGGTGATTGCTGCAATTTCATCTTCCGCTTGAAAGGTGATAACATTGAAATTTTTATATTTACTCAAATCGTGCAATATATCAGATGCAGGCGTAATTGGATAGGATCCTAAAAATAATTGCAACCCTGATTTTTGTGCTGCGGTCACCAAACCCAATGAAATAGCACTATTCCCAGTGATACTTCTATACACACCAGCTTTTACAACTGCTTTAGCTACAGTATATCGAGTGGAAAATAATTCGGTGGTGTCGCCAAAATTGTAACCAGCTTGTAATGCTTTTATATTGCTATCAAATAGATCTGGTTTCTTTCCAAATTTTTCTTCTAGAAAACGCTTGGTGCTTGCTAAATCTCGGTCGTACATCCAATACAAGAAACCAAGAACAAACATATTTTTGGCTCTGTCTTTTTCTTTTACACCCAAGGTGCTTTCTGCCAATGCTTCACGAGTTAGTTTTGTAACATCAATTTTGTGTACTGTGTACGACTCCAATGAGTTATTATTTAATGGATTGTCGTCATCGGCGTAATTAGCTAGTCGTAGATTTTTAGAATCAAAACCATCTGTATTCACAATGATGGTTCCGCCCTTTTTAATAGACTTCAAATTTACTTTCAATGCCGCAGCATTCATGGCTACCAATACATCACAATCATCGCCAGGTGTGTACACCGAGTTGGACGAGAAATGCAGTTGAAACCCGCTCACACCGGGCAATGTACCTAATGGGGCACGTATTTCGGCTGGAAAATCTGGGAAAGTAGAAAGGTCATTTCCACGCAAAGCTGTATTCGTTGTAAATTGAGAACCTGTTAATTGTATACCATCGCCGCTATCGCCAGCAAATTTGATAACTACATGTTCTATTTCATTTATTATTCCACTCATGATTGTACAAATGTAAAAAAACTATTGAAAAATTAATATAAACTATTTCGTTTGCATCGACTAGCTGGTTCAGGTAGGAATTGCTTATAAAGCACTCATTGCCTCAGCCATGGTTTTACCAATATCAGCTGGGCTTTCAGATACATGAATACCACAAGCTCGCATGATTTTTATTTTAGCAGCTGCAGTATCATCTGCTCCTCCAACTATCGCTCCAGCATGTCCCATTCTTCTACCCGGAGGTGCAGTTTGTCCAGCAATAAAGCCCACTACAGGTTTGCGCATATTGTCTTTCAACCACATAGCAGCTTCGGCTTCCATTCCACCACCAATTTCACCAATCATAATGATACCTTTCGTTTCCGGATCATTCATCAATAATTCTACTGCTTCTTTGGTAGTAGTACCAATGATAGGATCACCACCAATACCGATGGCAGTAGTAATGCCAAGTCCGGCTTTTACTACTTGGTCAGCAGCTTCATAGGTTAAAGTTCCTGATTTAGAAACGATACCAATACTTCCTTTCTTAAAAATAAAGCCAGGCATGATACCTACTTTAGCTTCGTCGGTGGTAATTACACCAGGACAATTAGGTCCTACTAAACGACAATTTTTATCTTTAATATAATCTTTGGCAATAACCATATCTTGTACTGGTACGCCTTCGGTAATACATATAATGGTTTGAATACCTGCATCAGCAGCCTCCATAATGGCATCGGCTGCGAAAGCTGGTGGCACAAAAATAATAGACACATTAGCACCAACTTGTGTTACCGCATCGGCAACGGTATTGAATACAGGCTTGTCTAAATGAGAAGTTCCACCTTTACCCGGTGTAACCCCACCTACAACATTGGTTCCATATTCAATCATTTGCGTAGCATGGAAAGTTCCTTCTGTTCCAGTAAATCCTTGTACAATTACTTTACTTGCTTTGTTCACTAATACACCCATAGTTTATCTATTATTTTTTTGTGGTGCAAATGTAATCGTTGATTTGATATTTTTCTAATTGTAGTTTTGAAAGGAAAAAAGGAGGGTATTTAGGGTTGCAAATGTCTGAACCGCAGATTAAAGCAGATTAAAGGGATGTCGCGGATTTGGGCGAGATAACTTGGGAAAATAATTTGCTTACTACTTGCAATCCCAGCAGAGTCTTGAGACGGAAACTCCGGAAAGAAACTAAATGTTTTCAAAATCTTAAGGTCGCAATTTGCGACCTCAAGATTGACTTCTCTTTTACTTTTGGAAATACTAAAATGGCGGAAGTTCTTGATACGCCAATACTTCGATGCCTACCCTTTTGTACAAATAAAGCCATGTAATTTCCTTAGCCCCATTCTTTCCTTATTGGAAGTCGCAAATTGCGACTTCCAATTTTCCAACTCTTGCTCCGTTAACTGAAACATAAAATCTATAGGAAATCGCTTTTCGTTACGTTTTACTTGTTCATTTAATCGCTTTGTTTCTACGCTATACATTTCTGCCAAATCCCTATCTAGCATTATTTTCTGTCCTCGTATAGTATAAATTTTGTTTACTATAATATCATCTTGCAACATACTATTTTTGTTCATTTCGCATAACTTTATTCAGATGTAATTGTATTATTATGTTTACAATAGCGGATATTTTGGCCTTGTCATTTACTTAATTTTGTAATATTGTTCCATAAGAATTGAAAACATTATTTTTTTCGTGCCTCCAAAAACTAGTCAGGTTGTTTCTAAAAATTCTTAGAAAAGATAATCCTGGTCAAACCTATTTAATAAAAAATCATTCCATTCAAAAGGGTATACTCTTTTACTCAGATAATCTGAAAAATAGTAGTCAATTTTATAATCCATTTTTAATTCCAAAATTATTTTACTTAATTCAATTCCTTGTTTATCCAAATTGCAAAAATCCTGATATGATGTTTCACCCTCTTTGTTAACAGTCGCATTGTAATATTTAGATTTCCAACTTTTAATAGCTGAAGTTAATTCTTCTCCTAAATTCAATTCAGATATTGGAATATATAATTGTTGCATTGTATCTCGAGTGCCAGTTCCACTTATGTAACCATCTAAAACTATATACTTCATTTAAATCAATCTATTTTATTAATTTCCAGTTGATAGAAAAATATTGCAATGCCTCCTTCATTTTCTTTCTCACGCCTAGATAAATAAAGCTCCCAATCACTATTCATTTTTTCTTACATAAAACCAATTTTCAAAATACAAAATAATCCCACAAAGTATTCTATTCATCACTTTCGTTTTGACCTTAAATTGCATTACCATAAGAAATAGTTGAGAACTGCAATGACTTCAAAGCTTCGTATTTAATAATTCACATTAAAACAGCAAATAGCTTTAATTTTGCATACGTCGTCACTTAATCAATAATCCATGAATGATAGCCTTTTTTTTATTCCCAAAACAATATCGAAACCAATGTATACAGGAATCGTATTGTGGGTTTTCTTGTTTATGTTCACACCAGTTCATGGCATTGCACAAATAAAAAATTCAAGCGCTTACACCCAAAGTATTGCGCAATTTAATCAGGCTAGTGCTACTGAACGTCAGCAGTTCATTGCACGGATGTCGAATGAAAGTCAGTCTGTTATAATTCCAAATTCTGTAGATAGCCTCTATCGCTCGGAGGCAGATAAGTTGGGCATTCCTGAGCCTACCTATACCAAATATAAAATCTTATTAAAAATGATATACAACGAGAATATGCATATTGTAGATCGAGTAAATGCCTGCAATTTTATTCTACTAAATTATACAGAAGATCAGATTCCTTTAAGCGTTTTTTCCAAACAAAAAGAACTATTCATTTTAAATATGGAGGCTAGTAAAAAATGAGAATTAGTATAATCCTATTTGTATTTATCTGTATTCATTTTTGTGGATATGGGCAAACCATTACAGTTTCAAATATTAATGTGACTGGTCGTTTTACTTCTTGTAATGGATCTAATACGCCAGTCATTACAGCCTCCTTAATTAACTCACCTGGTGCAAGTGTGGTAGGTGGTGTATTCAATTGTTTGAACCCCTGCGATTCATCTACCATTCGGGTAAATATGTCGAATATAAAATGGAACCAAACGCCAAATAATGAATGGTTGCATGGACTTTATTTACCTGCTAATAATGGCTTTACAGTGAGCCCTGTTGTGCTGCCGGCTGGGTTCATTACATATAATCCAGGTTGCGTTGGCAATTGTCCTTCAGGCTCTGGAACCAATGGTGGACCAGGGTTTTATTTTGATAACACGGCAAACAATAGTTGCTGCGGTACTAACCCTGTTAACGATGGATATCCTTGCAATAATTATGGTGATGTGAGTATCACTTGCAATTCTCCTTTATCCCTTTCATTCGATATAAAATTTTGTAATAGCATGATCACAAGTACTGCTTATGTATTTAGTTTTCATGGCACTTCGGATGGAGAAACTGGTTGCTGGAATGTGAATGACAATGTGTTGCATACCATCAATTTTACCATCACAACCAATGCATGCACTATCGTACCAATTTCACCAGTAGCAAGTTCACCAATCCGTACTTGTGTAGGAAATGTAGAAAATTATACTTCAACACTAACTGGAACGTGCGCTGCAAATACCTTGAGTTGGTGGGATGCGCCGGTTGGCGGAACGCTTGTTGGTACTGGTTCTCCCTTCAATTACGACCCTACTGGATCAGCTTGTCCTGCTGGTACTACATTATACGCAACTTGCTGCACTGGTAATTCAACAAGTTGTATTAGTCGTGTACCCATTACGATTCCGGGCAATTGCAATCCACTTGCTATATCCGCAATCAGTAGCATTAATTCTACTTGTCTGCTATTAGGTTCTATTACTTCTATCAATGTTCAAAATGCAGTTGGTACTATTACGTTTACCTTAAATCCAAGTGGAGCAAGCAATACAACAGGTATATTCACTGGACTAAATCAACCATCCTACACATGTACTGTAACGGACGCAACAGGTTGTACCGCAAGTTCTGTTGTATCGATTACGCAAGTTTCTACCATGGCATTGGATACACTTTCAACAACTGGCGTCACTTGCGCTTCGCCAAATATTGGTTCGCTAAGTGTAAGTACAACTGGCGGTAGTGGTATCATATCGTACAGCATTTCTCCATCAGCAACCCAAAATCCTGTTGGGACATTTACAGGATTAAGTGCGCAAGCTTATACAGTCATTGCAACGGATGCAAATGCTTGTTCAGTAAGTACTATCATTACTATTACATCTTCTGCCTTACCAACTTGGGATTCTGTCGCAACATCGCCAACGTCCTGTATATCGGCAACAGGGTCAGTTCTGTGCAATGCTATTGGTGGAAGTGGTAATTTCACGTATACTATTTTACCGTCTGGAACAAGCAATGCAACAGGTATTTTTTCTGCTCTTGCCATTGGAAATTATACCATCACAGCAATGGACGCAGTAGGATGTACAGTAAGTACAATCGCTGTTGTGGCTTTACCAACACCGATTATTTTTACAAATATCAGTTCAGATTCTACTACCTGTTTTGGATCAAACGATGGAAGTATATCCGTAGTTACATCAGGTGGAATGGGGACTATTTCTTACACATTATTACCTGGAAATATTTTTTCAAGCAATGGTAATTTCACTAACTTAAGTTCCGGAATATATACAATTGTTGCCTTAGATAGCTATGGCTGTACAAGCTCTACTATCGAGAACGTCCTTCAACCAAATAGTATCACATTTAGTTCAACCAATATAGTTGCACCACTATGCCATACTAGTTTGGACGGCTCCATAAGTATTGCTGCTACTGGGGGTACTGGTTTTATCAATTATAATTTAAATCCAGGAAATATTACCAATACGAATGGTTTATTTAATGGGCTCGGCAGCGGTGTGTATACCATCACGGCAAGTGATATACATAATTGTACTTCCACAACAATAGTCAATATTATAGCACCAAATTCTGTACTTATTTCTAGTGTGAATGTGATCAATAATATTTGCAATGGTGGCAGTAATGGCAGTATACAAGTTACCGCAACTGGAGGAACTGGGCTTATTACTTATTTATTAATGCCTAATAATGTATCCAATACAACTGGCTTATTTATTAATTTATCTGCGAATAATTATACCGTGACAGCAAGCGACATGAACGGTTGCAGTATCAGTACCGTAGTTGTAATTACAGAGCCAAATGCACTAAGCGTAAGCCTTTCAGCCACATCCATTCTTTGTCATGGTGGTACAAGTACTATAACTACAACAGGATCGGGCGGAACAGGTTCGTATCAATATCAACTCAATACAAATCCTTTTCAAAATGGAAATATTTTCGCTAATCAAACAGCAGGCATATATACCATCACTATAAAAGATGCGAATAATTGTACTGCTACTTCCAGCATAACTATTACAGAACCAAATGTGCTGAGCGTAAGTTTATCTGCGTCCAATATTCTATGCCATGGCGGTACAAGTACTATCACTGCAACTGGACTTGGTGGAACAGGTTTGTATCAATATCAACTAAACACAAATCCTTTTCAAAGTGGAAATGTATTCAATAATTTAAGCGCAGGTGTTTATACCGTTACTATCAAAGA
>CANJRV010000070.1 GCA_947476825.1 Bacteroidota bacterium
ATCTGCTTTAGCTAATTTTAGTTTTGTGAACATCTTGGCTGTATTCTGATACAGCACTCGGTAACCTAATCTACAAGCCTGATAACCTATAGCCGAAGCAATATAACTCTTACCGCTTCCTGTGCTACCCGTAATAAGTATATGTGTTTTCCGCCATTGTTGGTGTTATCACCAACAATTAGTTTAGTTTCCGCCATTGTTGGTGTTATCACCAACAATTAGTTTACTGTCTAAGTGCATATTGCCTCCTCCTATTTCAAACCAAATCCAAATAAGCAGAATAAGACAATAGCGCTTTATTATGCTTATCACTTTCCTTTGACTATCTTCATGCCCAAATTTTATTTATTCATGAAGTATACTTTTATTATTCTTGCTCTGTTGTCTACGCAGGTATTTGCTCAAGACAAAAAAAAATGGGATGTCAATAATCCCAAAGGTCCTTACAAAGAATTTTCATTTACTGTAGATGAAGGTACATGGATGAATGTAGATGTTTCACCCGACGGGAAAGAAATAGCATTTGATTTATTGGGCGATATTTATGTAATGCCCATGGAAGGAGGAAATACTACTTGTTTAAGAAGTGGATTAGCCATGGAAGTGCAACCTCGATATAGTCCAGATGGGAAGCATATCTTATTTACATCCGATGCTGGCGGAGGCGATAATATTTGGGTGATGGATAAAGATGGTAGTCATGCCAAACAAATTACAAAAGAGAATTTCAGATTATTGAACAATGCCGTTTGGACACCAGATGGCAATTATATTATAGCACGAAAACACTTCACTTCTCATCGTTCATTGGGTGCAGGCGAACTCTGGATTTATCACATATCGGGCGGAGAAGGATTACAACTTACACCCAGAAAAAATGATCAACAAGATTTGAATGAACCTAGCTGTAGTGCTGATGGGCGCTATATTTATTACAGTGAAGATATGTACCCAGGAGGATTTTTTCAGTACAATAAAGATCCAAACAATCAGATATTTGTGATTAAAAGATTTGATCGCGAAAAAGGTATTACTGAACAAGTGACTGGCGGACCAGGTGGCGCATTTCGACCGCAAATTTCTCATGATGGAAAAACATTGGCTTTTATCAAAAGAATAAGAACAAAAACAGTTTTATATCTGCGAAATATACAAACTGGAGAAGAGTGGCCAGTGTATGATCAATTAAGTAAAGACCTTGAAGAAGCTTGGACAACCTTTGGTGTATACACAGGTTTTTCTTGGATGCCCGATGATCAATCTGTCGTAATTTGGAGTAAAGGAAAAATAATGAAAGTGGATATCAATGCCACGAATCAAGCAAGCATGATTCCATTTACTTGTCTCGTAAAAAATAAAATCGCCGATGCCTTGCGCTTTAAACAAGATATCAATGAAGATGCTTTTTCGCCTAAGGTTATACGACAAGCTACCACTTCACCAGATGGACAATATCTTGTATTCAATGCAGTGGGCTATTTATGGAATAAGAAATTACCCAATGGCAAACCAACAAGATTAACCAATGGTGCTGATTTTGAATTTGACCCTTCTTTTTCTCCTGATGGAAATAGCCTTTTATTTACAACTTGGAATGATACAACAACAGGACGTATTTGTAAGCTTGATTTCAATAAAATAGACGCACAACCCGAAACTATATCAAGCGAAAAAGGAATTTACCGCGCCCCCTCCTACTCTACCGATGGCAATACAATTGTGTATGAAAAAGAAGAAGGCAATGAAATTCTCGGATATAATTACACTGTGAATCCAGGTATTTATACCATGACGTCTACTGGTTTGCATAATAAATTGGTTTTGGACCATGGTTCATCCCCACGTTTTAATCATACAGGCGACCGTATATATTTTCAATCTGGAAATTCATTGAGCAGTTGCAAAATAGATGGCAATGATGAGCGCATTATTTTCAAAAGCACCTATGGCAGCCAGTTTCGAGTATCACCCGATGACAATTGGGTTGGTTTTGTAGATTTACATCAGGTATATCTAGCAGCATTTCCAAGCATTGGTAAAACCATAGATTTAAATGCAGAATCAGGTTCTATTCCCGTAAAGAAAATCTCAAAGGATGCAGGTATCAATTTGCATTGGAGCGCTGATAGCAAAACAATGCATTATACCTTAGGTGATCAATACTATTACATTAATTTGGATGATCGTTTTGAATTTATTGCCAATAAACCTGATTCACTGTTCAAAGAACCTACAAAAGGAATTTCGATTAATCTTGTGGTTGACGCAGACAAGCCAGAAGGTATCATTGCCTTTACACATGCTAGAATCATTACTATGAATGAAAACGAAATCATTGAGGATGGAACACTTTTAGTTGAAGGAAATAAAATAACAGCAGTTGGCAAATCATCAGTAATAAAAATTCCAACAGGTGCGAAGGAAATAGATTGTATAGGAAAAACGATCACACCTGGGTTTATTGATGCACATGCACATGGTATTCACTTCCGCACAGGCATTACACCGCAAAAACACTGGCCATATTATGTCAATCTTGCTTATGGGGTAACAACGATGCATGATCCTTCTGCAAATAGTGAATTTGTATTTGCACAAAGTGAATTAATCAAGTCGGGTAAAATGACTGGACCTCGTGTATTTTCTACAGGTACTATATTATATGGTGCAGATGGCGATTTTAAAGCAGTGATTAATTCCATCGATGATGCCAGAAGTGCCATCCGAAGAACAAGTGCTTTTGGTGCTTTTAGCGTAAAAAGTTATAATCAACCAAGACGTGAACAGAATCAAATGATTATACAAGCAGCGCGTGAACAACAAATTGAAGTAGTACCAGAAGGTGGTTCCTTCTTTTATCATAATCTGGGAATGATTTTCGATGGACATACTACCATAGAACATAATATGCCTGTTGCTACCTTATATAATGATGTTATAAATTTATGTAAGAAGTCGAAGACAGCCATGACGCCAACCTTAATTGTTTGCTATGGTGCGCCAAATGGAGAATATTTTTGGTATCAGCATACCAATGTGTGGGAAAAAGAAAGGTTATTGCGATTTACACCACGAGCTATTATTGATACACGTAGTCGCTTTCGAACCATGCTACCTGAAGAGGAATATGAAAACGGACATATCCTTGTTTCAAAAAGTATGAAGAAGCTCAATGACGCTGGCGTACTAATTAATATGGGCGGTCATGGTCAAATACAAGGTATTGGCGCACAATGGGAAATATGGATGATGCAACAAGGCGGTATGACTAATTTAGAAGCATTAAAAACTGCTACTATTAATCCTGCTATTAGCTTAGGTTTGGACGATTACATTGGCTCTCTTGAAGTAGGTAAGCTGGCTGATTTATTAGTTATGGATAAGAACCCTTTGGATGATATTCGCAATACCGAATTCATTCAATATACCATGATTAATGGTCGTCTTTACAATGCAGAAACGATGAATGAAATCGGCAACAATAATCATACCCGAGGACGTTTCTTTTGGGAGTTGAATAAAAGTTCGGAAGCATTTCATTACCATGAAGGCACTAATACCCTTGAAGGCAGTCATGGAGATGATTAGAAATGAAAGCAGAAAATAACTCTAATAAAAAAGTCAGCATATAGCTGACTTTTTTTTATATCAATTTTTTAAAGAATAATTATTCTGTTACTGCTGCATCATCATTAGCTTCAGCTGCAGGAGTTTCTTCCGCTACTGTATTTTCAACTGCTGCAGGAGCTTCTGCTTTTGGTGCTTCTACTTTTACAGTATCTACTTTCTTAGCACGGCTACGACGAACTTTTTTCTTCTCTTCACCTACAGTTGCATTCGGGTTATAAATGTCATTGAAATCAACCAATTCAATCATAGCCATATCTGCAGCATCACCAATACGGCGATCTAATTTAATAATTCGGCAATAACCACCTGGACGATTAGCTATTTTCATAGATACAGTTCCAAATAATTCTTTTACTGCTTCTTTATCTTGCAAGTAGCTAAAAATTACTCTACGTTGATGCGTAGTATCCTCTTTTGATTTTGTTAAAAGTGGTTCAACAAATACACGTAAAGCTTTTGCTTTAGCTAAAGTAGTTACAATACGTTTATGTTGTATCAATTGACATACTAAATTACGTAGTAATGCCTTTCTGTGTGGAGTCTTGCGACCTAAATGATTTATTTTTACACCGTGTCTCATGGTATTATTTTTTTACGGGAATCCGTTATTAAAGATCGTCTAAATTTATTTTTGAAAGGTCCATTCCGAATCCAAGACCTCTATCGATTAATACTTGTTCAATTTCAGAAAGTGATTTTTGACCAAAGTTTCTAAACTTCATCAATTCATCTTGTTCGTATTGAACTAATTCGCTTAAGCTATTAATTTTTGCAGCTTTCAAACAATTGAATGCACGTACGGATAGATCTAAATCTTCCAAAGGTGTTTTCAATATCTGACGTAATTTCAAAGTTTGCTCATCCACTACATCATGCTTTTCAGAAACGCCAGTATCGAATGTAATATTCTCATCTGTAATCAACATCAAGTGCTGAATCATGATGCGTGAAGCTTGCTTTACAGCATCCTCAGGATGAATAGTACCATCAGTGCTAACTTCAAGTATTAATTTTTCGAAATCTGTTCTTTGTTCAACCCTTGTATTTTCGATTGCATATTTTACATTTTTGATAGGAGTAAAAATACTATCTGTTGCAATCCATCCAGTCGCAAATTCTCTAGATTTATTATCATCAGCAGGAATATAACCACGACCTTTAATAACACTTAATTCAATTTTAAATGCAGTACTTGCATTCATATTACAAATGACTAAATCTGGATTTGTAATTTCAAAGCTATTTGTAACATCACCAATCATGGCTGCTGTAAATTGCTCTTTTCCTTTGATAGAAACTTCAATTTTCTCTTGTAAAATTTCGCCTTCTATTTTTTTCTTAAAACGAACTTGTTTCAAGTTAAGAATTAATTCTGTGATGTCTTCCGTTACTCCTTTGATAGTTGTAAATTCATGGTCAACACCTTCCACTTTGATTCCACTAATCGCGTATCCTTCAAGTGAACTCAATAATACTCTACGAAGAGCATTACCTACTGTGACGCCGAACCCAGGCTCTAATGGTCTGAATTCAAATATTCCTTCGAATTCTGTTGCTTTCTGAAGAACTATTTTGTCTGGTTTTTGGAAATTTAAAATTGCCATTAACTTATGTTATTTTAAGATTAGAAAAATGATAATGTATTCAATGCGGAGCGAACTATTATTTAGAATACAATTCTACAATTAATTGTTCTTTGATATTTTCTGGAACGTTTTCACGCTCAGGGTGAGAAAGGTAAGTTCCTTTCATATCTTTTTCGCTCCATTCAAGCCAATTAATCTTAGGGTCTTTGCCTCTGAAATTAACTGTTACTGCACCATTGGCTGCAGTTTTTGGTTTAATACCGATTACATCGCCAGACTTTAATAAAGCCGAAGGAATATTACAAACTTCACCATTTAAAGTGATGTGTTTGTGACTCACTAACTGACGAGCAGCAGGGCGAGAATTTGCTAAACCTAAGCGGTAAACTGTATTATCCAAACGAGCTTCTAACAAACGAATTAAGTTTTCACCAGTTACTCCTTTTAATCGAGCAGCTTCTTCGAATGTATTTCTGAATCTGCGCTCTAATACACCATAAGTATATTTTGCTTTTTGTTTTTCACGAAGCTGAGTAGCATATTCACTCAATTGCTTACGTTTGCGGTTTGCACCATGTTGTCCAGGAGGGTTACTATTTTTAGTAAGGTATTTACCATTACCTAAAATTGGCTCTCCGAAAATTCGACAAATTTTTGTTTTTGGTCCTGTATATCTTGCCATTGTATTGTGTGGATTTTAATGATTAAAAACCGATTAAACTCATATAAAATCCTAATTTAGATTTTAATCGGCGATGAAAAATAGTAGTAGATTAAACTCTTCTCTTTTTTGGAGGACGGCAACCATTATGAGGTAAAGGTGTTACATCAAAAATAGAAGTAACTTCGATTCCAGAAGTTGATACAGAGCGTATCGCACTTTCGCGTCCAGAACCAGGTCCTTTTACAAACACATCTGCCTTTTTCATACCAGCATCGAAAGCTACTTTTCCAGCATCTGCTGAAGCCAATTGCGCTGCATAAGGTGTATTTTTCTTACTACCTCTAAAGCCCATTTTACCAGCACTACTCCATGAAATAACTTGTCCTTGCTTATTGGTATAAACGATAATGATATTATTGAAACTTGCTGTTACATGCACATCTCCGTGTGTATCAATCTTAACTACACGTTTCTTTGCGGCTGCTTTAGCACTAGGTTGTTGTGTTTTTGCCATTGTATGAAAATTCTTTAATTAATTAGATTTAGATATTATTTTTTAGCTACTTTTTTCTTACCAGCTACTGTCTTACGACGACCTTTACGAGTACGTGCATTGGTACGAGTTCGTTGACCACGAAGCGGAAGTCCTTTACGATGACGCAAGCCACGATAGCAAGCAATATCCAATAATCGTTTGATACTCATTTGAACTTCAGAACGCAATTGACCTTCTACTTTATATTCGCCAGTGATAATATTACGAATGGAAGTTTGTTCATCATCATTCCAATCTTTTACTTTCTTATTAACATCAATATTTGCTTTACCTAAAATATCTTGTGCAGTGGAGCGACCAATACCATAAATATAAGTAAGTCCTATTTCGCCTCTTTTGTTTTTTGGTAAATCAATACCGGATATACGAGCCATTTTTTTAAATTATGAATTTTAATTTTTTAGTTTATATCGTGAATGTGTATCTCAAACGCAAGATCAACATTCGTTTTAATTTATCCTTGACGTTGTTTAAATCTAGGATTCTTTTTATTGATAATAAATAATACTCCTTTTCTGCGTACAATTTTACAATCAGCACTTCTTTTTTTAATCGCGGCTCTTACTTTCATTTTATAATTTATTTATAGCGTAAAATAATTCTTCCTCTTGTCAAATCATATGGACTCATTTCTATACCAACTTTATCACCTGGTAAAATTCGAATGTAGTGCATTCGCATCTTTCCAGAAATGGTAGAAATTACCTCGTGACCGTTTTCAAGACGAACCCTGAACATCGCATTACTCAAGGCTTCGGTAATAACACCGTCTTGTTTTATCAGTGGCTGTTTACCCATATTTATTTTAAGAGGTGCAAAGGTATAGATATTATTTGGAATTTGTTTCTATTTTTTGATATAATTTGAATATTTTATTCATTTCTGACAAAAAGGTAGCATTCTACCCTTAAAATGAACAAAAATTTAGGATTAATTCAATTTATCCAATGCATTTTGAATCTCCGTGCTCTTTTCGGTTTTACCTGTTATAGAAAAGGATTGCATTAATCCTTGCAAAATTTGTTTATACATTCCCTTATTGCTATCATTCAAGCCCTCTGCATCTAATAGGGAACGTGCTTTTTCTAAATAAGGCAATCCCTTATTGATAATTGCATCACGACCAGGAACTAAGGCTGCATATTTTTTATCATCGGTTTCCTTATTGATTTCATCCGTAACTTCTTTTGCATGATTGAAATGAAAAAGCCCGATGTAAAATTGTGTATACGCATTTTTAGGATCTAACTCAGCAGCTTTTGTATAATTTGTCAATGCATTGCCTTCCAATTCTTTTGCATT
The DNA here is from genome assembly GCA_947476825.1 of Bacteroidota bacterium. Lineage (GTDB taxonomy): Bacteria > Bacteroidota > Bacteroidia > Chitinophagales > Chitinophagaceae > OLB11. The sequence goes on from CANJRV010000070.1 coordinate 7,739, forward strand.
GGCTGCTTTTGCCAATGCCTTTCCAGACTTATCTTGAGGATTAGCCATATTATAATAAGTTTGACCTAAAATGACATACAAGTCCGCTTTTCCAGGTTCCGCAACAATTCCTTCTTTTAATTTTGCAATACATTGTTCAGCCTTTCCTGTTTTTAAATAATAGTTTATTTCATTATTTAATATGCGTTTATCCTTAGGATATTTAGCTTTTGCGGCTTTCATTACTTCGGTCCATTTCTCTTCATTGTTCTTTTTTTCATAAATATCGGAAATCATAATATACAAGTCAGGTGTTTGGGTAATTGGATTTTTTATACATTCTTCAAAAATTGGCAATGCCTCTTCTTCCTTTCCAATTTGATAAGCACTGTTTGCTTGATACAATTTCGAATTAGCAAATAATGTATCTATTTGTCCATTTCCTTTCCAAAAATTCTGAAAATCTGCAGTTGCTAAGCCGCTAATAAATTCAAAAACTCGGAATGCATCTGCAAACTTGCTATCGTTCATATAGGTAATTCCTTGATTGAAATTAACCAACAATAAAGTAGATAATAATGGAGACAATTCCTCCTTACTATATTTTGGATCTAATTCAATAGATTTTTTATAAGCTGCATACGCTAATTCATTAGCGTTTGGTTCGCTTGATTTCAAGGCATTTGCAGCACTTAAATCCAACATATATGGAGTTTCATTTAAAATAAAATTCAATTGGGGCATAAATTCCTTTGGCGTTGCAATGGCTTGATAGATAACTGCTTTTAGCAACCATGCTTTTGCGTTATTTTTTGTAGATTCACTTTGGGTGGCTTCATCTACCATTTTTTTTGCATTGGCAATATCATTATCTTTTAAATAATTAATTGCGCTTTGAATATTTGCTTTTTGTGCGTTTACACTAAATGATCCTACGAATAATGTAATTAATAAAAGTACTTTTTTCATTTTTGTTGTTTTATGAACGAAATTATGCTGTTGGCGTTTCGTTATCGGTTATTGAATCGTTTGTATTGTTTGGTAATTCTTTATTTTCGTCATTATTAGTTTCGGTAGATGGATCTTGTGAAACGCTATCGGCATCTATTATTGCTTCATCCTCCTCTTCTTGGTCCGCAATTCGTGCTACTGCAGCTATTTGGTCTCCTTCATCTAAGTTAATTAATTTCACACCTTGTGTGGCTCGACCAGCTGCACGGATATTTTTAACATGCGTACGAATGGTAACACCGGATACACAAGTAATAAATAAATCATCTGTTTCATCCACAGCTAAGAAGCCAATCAGTTTACCTGTTTTCTCCGTCACATTTAAAGTTTTTACACCCTTTCCACCGCGGTTGGTAATTCTGTAAACCTCTTCCCATTCCTTGGTTTCTTCGTTCCATTCGTCTAGCGGCGTTCGTTTACCGATTCCTTTTTCGCTGACCACCAATATGGTTTTGGTTTTATCTTCTTTGTTCACACAAAGCATTCCAATTACTTCATCATTTGCGTCATCCACATCAATACCAGAAACACCTATAGCACCACGTCCAGTTGGTCTTACTTTTTCCTCAGGGAAACGAATGGCTCTACCTGATTTTATAGCCATCATCATGAAACTATTTCCATCCGTTAATGAAGCATCTAGTAAAGTATCTCCCTCATTGATAGATATTGCGTTAACCCCATTTTGACGTGGTCTAGAAAATTCTTTTAATCTGGTTTTCTTTACGATACCTTGTTTTGTGCACAATACGATGAAATGATTATTGATATATTCTTCATTCGTCAAATTTTTGACATTGATGATGGTCTTGATTTTTTCATCAGGCGGAAGCTGTAGCAAATTTTGAATGGCTCTACCTTTACTATTTTTTTCTCCTTCCGGAATTTCATATACTTTAAGCCAATAGCAACGCCCCTTATCTGTAAAAAACAGAAGTGATGCATGGGTTGAAGCAATGAACAATTGATCGATATAATCTTCATCTCTTGTCTTACTTGCCATTGCCCCTCGCCCACCTCTTCGTTGCGTGCGGTATTCGGTTGCAGATGTTCTTTTGATATATCCTAAATGCGAAATGGTTATTACAACATCCTCTTCTTCAATCAAATCTTCCATACTAATATCCGTTGCTAGATATTCAATATGTGTTCTACGTTCATCGCCAAATTTCTTTTTCACTTCTTGCATTTCCTCTTTAATTAAGTCGAAACGCATGCCTTCATTACTCAATAATTCTTGTAAGTGGCGAATAATGCCCATGATTTCGGCATATTCTTGGTGAATTTTTTCTCTCTCCATCCCTGTTAATCGTTGGAGACGAAGTTCTAATATGGCCTTCGATTGGATTTCACTTAAATCAAAATTAGCCATCAAACCTTCTTTCGCGATGTCTGGACTTGCTGACTCTCGAATTAATTTTATAACAGCATCCAAATTATCCAAAGCAATCAAATAGCCTTGTAAAATATGTGCTCGTTCTTCTGCCTTTTTCAACTCAAAATTCGCTCTTCTAACAACAACCTCATGTCGAAATTTCACGAATTCCACAATTAAGTCCTTCATGTTTAAAATACGAGGACGGCCTGCTACTAGAGCTACATTATTGATACCAAAGGAGGTCTGTAATTCGGTGAATTTGTATAACTGATTCACTATCACATTCGCGATTGCATTATTTTTCAAATCAACTACTAAACGCATACCATCTCTATCACTTTCATCTCTCACATCACTTACGCCTTCAATGATTTTATCATTTACTAATTGTGCAATTTTTTGGTGTAAAATAGCTTTATTTACTTGATAAGGTAATTCATAAATAATAATACTTTCTCTATTATTTTTACCTGTTTCGATATTCACTCTACCACGTACAACAACCCTTCCACGACCAGTTTCAAAGCCTTGTCTCACACCTTCCATACCATAAATTATTCCACCAGTTGGAAAATCTGGTGCTTTGATATGTTTCATGATTCCTTCGATGGTAATGTCGCGATCATCAATATAAGCACAAATTGCATCTATGGTTTCACTTAAATTATGAGGAACCATATTCGTTGCCATACCTACGGCAATACCTGTAGCGCCGTTCACGATAAGCTGCGGAATACGCGTTGGCATTACTGTTGGCTCCTTTAAGGTATCATCAAAATTATTTTGAAAATCGACTGTGTCTTTATCCAAATCTTCCAACATTGCTTCCGCAATTTTTTGAAAGCGCACCTCTGTATAACGCATGGCGGCTGGACTATCACCATCCACCGAACCAAAATTTCCTTGCCCGTCAATCAACATATACCGCAAGCTCCAAGGCTGAGCCATACGAACCATCGTATCATAAACACTACTATCACCGTGTGGATGGTACTTTCCCAGTACTTCCCCAACAATACGAGCCGACTTTTTATGTGGTTTATTAAAGGTATTTCCTAGTTCATTCATGCCGTATAAAACGCGTCTATGAACAGGTTTGAGACCATCTCTAACATCCGGCAAAGCACGACCAACAATCACTGACATAGAATAATCTATGTAACAGGATTTCATTTGCTCTTCGATGTTGACTTGTATTATTCTATCTCTTTGTGGGCCTTCACCCTCAATCGGGTCTAGTATTTCGTTATCCATGTATTAAAATGAGTGCCAAATATACGCATAATTTCCGCATACTAAAAAGTAGTATTCAATTAGTTTATTTGAAATAAAATTGAAGCAAAATACTACCTGCAACTATGGCATTTTATTTCCAACTTTTATAATTGAATTTTCAAATTCTGTACTTCATTTCCAAATTTCAGAGATAAAATATAGATACCTCTAACTAGATTCTCTGGCAATTGCAACACTTGCTTATCCAGTTGCTTTGGCAAATTGCTCACATCTAACACGCTTACTATTTTTCCTACCATCGAACAGATGTATGCATTGCTTATACTGAATTTCTTATTCCCATTTGAAGTAATAAAAACTTGATGATCGCTTTGCCACACATTCAATTTTTGAATTGACATATCAATCATTCCATTTGGCTTATTCGATACATAACGTAGAACCCTTGCATGTGCGCTGTCTGAGCCAAGACAAATAATTTTCCCATCTGGTTGACTAATCATTTGATCTATTCGATAATTAGCTCCTGGATTCCAGGTGCCATTTGTTCCAAATTGCGTATTATCCAATCCTGTATTTGTAATAGATTGATAATTCTGATTCCAAACCATAAAACTTGGTGTATAGCTCACTGTTGTATATAGTGGTGTGTTGAAAGCAAATGGTATACCATTAACTATTGGTGTATTGATTGCTGTTGAAGGATAAGGATAAGATTTCTTCCCAGAAGATCCAAATGTCATATCCATAATACCCGAACTATTTAATTTGAGTGAGTAAATATCAGCAGGTGAAGAAGTAAATCCATTCACAAACAAATCGCCATTTGACGATTGTGTAAGTCCACTGAAAGCTTCATCAAAAGCAAAGTCTTTGATAACGACTCCATTCGTACCAAACGAAGTTTGCAAATTGCCAGCCAGATTATATTTAGCCAAACAAGCATTGTTACCAGCAGCTCCATTGTAGGTATGACCGAAGATAAAAATATCGCCAGTGCTCGAAAAATTGGCACCAGATAAGGTAACAGTGCCGCCAAAAGCACCCGCATTAAATGGAATGGATTTTATGCCATTTATTCCATAACTATTATCGAGTTGCCCATTTGTAAAAGTTTTTCCTATCAATAAGCTGTCTTGGTTAGGATTTGGACAAGCGAAATAATAAGCGCCTGTTGGATCTTCATAGAAATCGTAAAAAATATTCATAACAGGAGTTGTGCTGAGGATATTCAAATTTGCATATCCAGGAACATTTGGATAATTGCCAAAACTAGAATCAACCAATCCATTTGTTTTTATTTTTACAATGGAATAAGGGCTTATTCCAACCAGAATATCTCCACCAAGTGTTTGTCGAATAAATGTTTGTCCAGGGCTGGGTAAACCTGATGCACTGATAAAAAAAACCCCCTTTACATAATTGGGTGTTGTATGGTAACTCAATGATGGATCAAATGTTGTATCGATTGCCCCATTCGTCATTAGTCTAAAAATATAATGTCCAAAACAACTTACAGAACTTGTATAATAACAAAGTATTTTACCATCAGATTGCATACCAACGGACACCCCATGATCGGCATAAAAATCGGGAAATAATGCAATTCCATTATTTCCAAAAGTAATATCTAAAGGAGATTGAGCCTTCATCGTGAAAGCACCAAAAAATAAAATACAATAAAAAAAATGCTTCATGTGTTTTCGATTAATGAATGAACTATTTAACTGAAAAACAAGACGGCATGAATGATGGAATGGTTAGAAAAGAATACTGTTTACATTTTTTTCATTTGTTCTGATTACACTAAATAGGTGCCATCATTTTCTAATCTAACCAATCTTTGCTTGTACAAAATACCCAGTGATTTCTTGAAATTTTTCTTACTCATTTGTAGTAATTTAAGAATATCATCTGGTTCACTTTTATCTGTTAATGGAATAAAGCCTTTATGTTTTTTTAGGTAATTAATTAATTTTTCAGCTCCTTCTTCTAAACGCTGTACGCCTTTAGGTTGAAGGCTTATATCGATTCCGTTATCTTCTCTAATTAATTTTACGAAACCTCTAAGCTGGTCGCCAATTTGTATAGGTTGAAATATTTCTGTATGATAAATAAGCCCTTTATGTTGTTGATTGATGATAACATTGAAACCAAGTGCAGTGGTTTCAAATACCAACAAATCCACTTCTTCACCAGCACCAATCGATAAATTTTCATTCTGCAAAAAACGATTTAATTTGCATGAGGCAACTAAGCGCTCTGTCTTTTCATCCTTGTATAAGTAAACCACATAACTTTGTTTTGCTTGCATTTTCGTATTTTGTTCTTTAAAAGGAACTAATAAATCTTTCTCTAACCCCCACTCAAGAAAAGCACCTGTGGGCGAAACATCACGCACACGTAAAAAGGCAAACTGATGCAGTTCTATGTAAGGTTTAAGGGTGGTTGCAATCCATCTTTGCTCATAATCTTTATATACAAATACGTCTACTACATCTCCTACTTGAAATGTTTCTTGAATATACTTATTGGGTAATAATACATCATTGCCATCTTCATCACCTAAATACATCCCGACACTAGTGGTTCGTAAAATGGTCAATTGATTATATATTCCTAAGTTTAGCATAAGCTTATTTTTTTAGTAAAGGAAGCGCATATTTTTGAATGCCCAGTTTATTTTTACTGGAATAACGAATGACCACAGTATATAATCCATCCGCATACTTTTTCATATCCAATTCCACAGAAGGCTTCAACATTTCCTGTGTTATTAATACATGTCCAGAAAGATCCAAAAGCGAATATTGCCATGGTCCAACAATTTCATCATCGATTGTAATCACGGCCAATGAAGAGGTAGGATTGGGAAAAAGACTTACAAATGATGGATAATTTAACGACACCGCATTCGATGTAGAAATACAGCCTGCACTATCTTTAATGGACACGTAGTAAGTACCACTTCCATACGACATTATGGAATAGGTTGAAAGTGAATCTATCAATACATTATTTCGATACCAATAATAGGTATATGGAACATGAATAGTTTCCAGTTGCTTTTTCGTCGCGGTCAGTATCGGATGTATATCTGCAATATGCATTAAAGTATCCCTCTCCTCAATTTTGTAATCGCATTGGTTTGCATCTTTTGTTTGTATTAAATAATAATCACCACTTCCTACGTGCCAGTCAAAGATTGAATCTGTAATAGTAATCGTATTAAATACATTATTCAAATTATAATTGAGTATCCAAGGTGACTTCCCTTCCAAAGTAATGTGATAAATATAATCTTGATCTGCACAATTCAATTCAATAGAGTTCGTTAAGAAATGATTTGGTCTATTATAAATTACTATAGAATCATTTACGCTATAGACACAATTGTTACTATCCATAATGGCATACCAATGATACAAGCCATTTCGAACAAGAATAGATTCCTGATTTTCAATTTTAAATGTATCTAATCCTGAATTTTTGTATGAATAAATAAGATTTGCCTTTTGAGAATTAGGTTGAATATCAAACTGTATAGCCGTGCTATCCTTATCACACAAATATTTTTGGGTAACTCCTTGTAAAACCGACTGTGCATACGTTGCTACATAATTTTGATTATAACTAATCTGGCAATTATTTGCATCCGTAATTTTTTCTATAAAATAATTGCCTGGCGTTACATAAATCGAACTTGTATCTGAATTAGAAACTATACTTTTTGAAACAGCATTATCATAATAAGTGTACGTATAAGGTTTAAGTCCAGCAGTACTCACAAACTGAATCATTGATTTACCAGAATCACAATCAATTATACCCGTGCTAACTTGACTGATTAACGGATTGATATTACTTTGAATCGTATCATTAATCATTTTGGAACATAGTGCATCTGTGACAGAAAATATGGTGAAGGTACCGGGCGGCAATAAAACCTGCATGGATCCTGAATTTGAAGTCACTACATCGAATTGATTGGTCACATTATTTTTTACCAGCATACTATATGGAGGGGTTCCTGTCAATGCGTAGTCTATTTGCAATTTTGAAGAATCGCAATTATACTTTGTGTTTATTTTTTGCGCCTGCAATGCCAAATGATTATTTGTTGTATAATAATTTGGGTTTAAAGAACATTGATTATTATCCACTACTTGATATACAAAATAACTTCCAATAGGATAATAGAAGGTACTTGAAGAAACGCTTGTTTGTAATGAATCAAAAATATTCGTCATGCCAAACTTTTGATAGTACAAAGTCCACGGTCCATTTCCTTGTAAAGCTATATCCACCTTCATTTTATTGGAGTCGCAATCATATATTGGATTAGCAAAAGAGACTTGTAAAGGTGTATAATTTACAGTCAAGAATGTTCCAAACGGAATGGTACATTGTTTTGCATCTTGCACAGAATTAATAGTCCAATTCCCATTTTCTAAATAAATTTTATATAAAGCATCCCAAGTTGTATCTCGATAAAGAGAAGATCCATTTTGATATTCTATAATCCAAGGTGCATTGCCTTCCAATGAAAAATCTATTCGATATTTATTTGAATCACAATCATACAATTGTTGAACAATAGTTGCAGCCAAAGGTGTATTGTTAAATAGATATTGTACATTCAAATTATAATTACAGGAAGTACTATCTGTAACAAGCATAAAATTAAAATTACCGTTGCCAAAATATTTGTCTATTGAATTTTGATTCGTTTGAAATTGTTGGATCATTCCATTTTCGTTATAAGAAATCGTCCATGGCGAATTGCCTTGAAAGTCAAAATGAATAAGGTTTTTATTACTATCACAATCGTACAAAGCTTGGCTCATTTGCACCTGTAATGTATCCCTATTAAATTGCTTTACACTATTGATATAAACCGAACAACCTGTAGAATCAATTATTGTATTAAAAGAATAATCTCCATTTGTAAAAGAAGCAATTGCAGAATAATTGGAACTTACCCATTGATTCGGAATTCCATTTTTTGTATAAGAAACAGTAAAGGGTTTATTTCCATTGAATGTAAATGGCAAATCTGTTAAATTGCTTGAACAATTGAATATTTCATTAGATAAAATTACCTGCAACGGCGAGTAGTTGAAAGTATAAAATAGATTTAATGGCAAACTACAACTGGAGGAATTACTGCATGATAGAAATTGATAAATCCCATTTGCGAAATAAATATCTACTGCATTTTGAGTAGTTTGAAACTGCCTATTTATACCATTTTCAAGATAAAAAACTGTCCATGGACTATTCCCTTGGAAATCAAAATGAAGAAGTGTTTTATTACTATCACAAGAATACACTGGCTCAGTTGTCTGCACATGCAATGTATCGCCATTAAATTGTTTGGTAATATCTATTTCAAATGAGCATCCTGTAGAATCAGTGACCGTAAGAAAATGATATTCTCCATTAGAAAAAGATAGTGTTGTAAAATAATCTGAAGTTGCAAATTGATTAGGTATTCCATCTTTGGTATAGGAAATTACAAATGGCTTGTTGCCATCCAATGAAAAGGATTGCTCCATTACATGCGTTGCACAATTAAAAACTTCAATCGGTAAATTAGCAATCAACGAATGGAAAGAAAAATTATAAAATTGGTTCAAGCCTACAATACAATTTGTGATATCTTGACAGGAAACAAATTGATAAATACCATTATCGAAATACTTATCCAGTGCATTCTGTGTAGTTTGAAATTGTTTATTTATTCCATTTTCTATATAAAAAACAGTCCACGGCGCATTGCCTTGAAATGTAAAATGGATAAGTGTCTTATTACTATCGCAAACATATAATGGCGTACTAAGCTGTGCATCTAATGTATC
>CANJRV010000071.1 GCA_947476825.1 Bacteroidota bacterium
CCATATTGCAATATGCCATTGCTCCCTGTTATTTTAAAAAAGAATATTCCCTTTTGATTCAACTTCAAATCAAAATTTATTTTACCAGATTTTAAATTTCTTTCATCGATTAATTCTCCTGTAATGGTATAAACGGATAATTGTACATTAGATTGGTTCTTAAGCTCTCCTTCAAAATGAAAAAGACCGTTAGATGAAGGATTAGGAAAATAACGAACGTAATTGTAATCATTCAGATTTTCTGTTGAGTTAGGTTGAAGTATACAATGTCCAGGTATGTTGGCATCTAGCCAAGTCAAACGTTTTTTTATCCATATTTTAAGCGTATCCATCTCGGCTGAATAGGTAGTTGCAATGGCTCCTGCTTCTGGCGCAGGTCCGCTGATGCCGAGTATTGGCCATTTTTGAAAATGCCTTGCTTGTGCATTTGGAATACGATTTTTCATACTATCGATATAAGCAAAAATTGATAGTGTATCTAAAATGTTTTGCCTGTAATTTTCATAAGTACAGCGTAGTTCATTGTTAAAGGTGCTGTCTTGTAACAAACGAATATACCAACCTGTGGAATAATTATCTGTTGGGCAATCGTTGACATGGTGTGCCCAACCAGAGCCGTCAAAGCTATTTGTGGTAATGCAATTGTCAATATTTTTCCAAGACCAATCGAAGTCCCAAACAGGCCCAGCCTTTAACTTTCCTCCATTTGAAAATTTATCCTTATTAAAAAATACACTCTTTTTAAAACCATCATTATTCCGAGATAATTCATTCACCAAAAAATAATCAATGAATGATTTTACATCTAAATATTTTCTATAACCAATAGTGGTGTCGGCAAAACTTGCACTATATAAGGCTGTTTCCATACTATCTACATAAGAAGCAATATATGTTTTTTGAATAGAATGTATTGTTGCAGGTTTTGGGTATTCATACAAAAAATGAACATCAAATCCTGGATGATCTATTGGCGAATAATTGGATTGAAAACTATTGCTAGCATCCCAATAATTTTGTCCGAGAATATAACCACCAGTTAAATTGTCACCCATAGTGTCTGCTGCGGTTAATTTGGCAATATTTACTCTGTTATTACCTTGTTTTATTTTTTCGCCAAAAACATAAATGCCTTTATAAGCGCTATCAACAAGCACTTCACATAAATGCGTTCGTGGACTATAATTTCCCATGTCACCAAACAGTTTATAAGCAAGTGTATTTCTGATAAGGGAACGATCATTAAAATTGGAAAGTAACACCCAATCGTTTTCTGCTGGCATACCTAAAATAGATACGTTATTATTTGCGCCAGCTGTATCACGGGTTTCTAAGCCATAAGGATGTTGTGGATAGCCAGCTGAAGTTGCACCCCGAATTTCAATCCCAATATTCCCATGGTACACATTGGCACTATCGCTTACATGAGTAATGTTATTGAGTCCGTTATATTTTATATCCATCATGGCATTTATTTTCGTGTTTTCAACTATTGTTTGCCCCAGTGTATTAATCATAACAATAGGTAGCTCAGAACTATCTAGTATTACAGTTCCTAAATCATGAACACATAATTGAAAAGTACCCATTGAACTGCCATAGCCCCACACTTGGATGTATAGAGTTTGTCCTGGGGTTAAGCCATACAACATAAGGAAAGAATAATTGCCAACGCCAGCATCATCATCACATCCTAGTAGATGAAGATTAGTACATGAACTACCTGTCCAAACACCAAGTCCAGTATCATTGATAGTGCCACTATCTGTAGCAAAACTTAAGCTGCCCGATGGTGGTACAATCATGGTAAACCAAACATCAGCACCTTGATAAGCTGCACAGTTAGGATTTAATCCAGAGCCTTGAAAATTCGTATTATTTTGAAAAAGGCATTGTGTGGTGTCAATTGGAATGGCGACACAAGGATTATTGCCAAGCATTGCTGGTGCTGCACAATTGCCTATTGAGGTGTCAACATACCCAGTTTGGGGCGTAGGTCCATCATGAAAAACAAGATTCCAAGATGGATCATAAAGCTGGTATGAGTTTTCGTTTTCATAAGTACCTGGCGTATAATTTAGTATCAAGGAATCGCCATTACAAACTTGAAACGAATCGAGGCTTCCAAAATTGCTCGCACTAAAAGTGCCAATAGATATATTATTAATAAAAACTTCAAGATGCCCACCCCCGTTCCAGCCATCTCCGTAACTGTCATGCATGGATAATTTGTAATTGCAACATTGTGCGGATACACCAGGATGGTATAAAAATAGAATTATAAATATGGGAAGTAAGTGTCTACATTTCATAAATTGGAAATCATTTTTAATTGGAATAGAATCAGAAGGTGCTAAGCTAAATAATGTGGTAACAAATGTAAGGTTTGCAGACAATATTTATTTTGCTATATTTTTCTGTTCAACTTGTCAATGAAAGAAAGAAAAAAGGGATTTTGCTTTATTAGTGATGGTCTGAAACATAAAAAAAACGCCGAAGTATTTTTACTATCGGCGTTTTTTGTTTTATTTTTTATTGGTATTAAAGTGTTCTCTTTACTTCAATTTCTTCATAGCCTTCAATAATGTCGCCAGCTTTTAAGTCATTATAATTCTTAATACCTACGCCACATTCTTGTCCTACTAGAGCTTCTTTCACATCATCTTTGAAACGTTTCAAGGATGAAAGTTCGCCAGTAAATATTACGATACCATCACGCACGAGATTGATTTTTGTATCTCGTTTGATTTTACCTTCCAATACAAAGCATCCTGCAATCGCACCAACGCCAGTGATTTTGAATACTTCTTTAATTTCAATATTACAAACTGCTTTCTTCTCAATTTTTGGTTCTAATAAACCTTCCATTGCATTTCGGATTTCATCAATTGCATCATAGATGATAGAGTAGTAGCGGATTTCAATGTTTTCATTTTCTGCCAAACGAGAAGCTTGCATAGAAGGTCGTACTTGGAATCCAAGTATGATAGCATCTGATGCTGTTGCCAATAAGACATCGGATTCTGTAATTTGACCAACTGCTTTATGTACCACAGATACAGCTATTTCATCTGTAGATAGTTTTTGTAATGAATCACTTAATGCTTCAACAGATCCATCCACGTCCCCTTTAATAATTACATTCAATTGTTTGAAATTACCCAATGCCAAACGACGACCAATCTCATCCAAGGTAATATGTTTCTTGGTACGCATACCTTGTTCGCGCATGATTTGTGCACGATGATTTGCCACTTCTTTTGCTTCATCTTCGTCCTCATAGACTTTGAATTTCTCACCAGATTGCGGTGCACCATTCAATCCTAATATCTGTACTGGCGTAGATGGTCCTGCAATTTTTTTCTTCTTACCTCTTTCATCACTCATCGCTTTAATACGACCAAATATGGAACCGGCAACAATCATGTCACCAATTTTTAATGTGCCACTTTGTACAAGAATGGTAGAAACGAATCCACGTCCTTTATCTAAAGATGCTTCTACAACAGTTCCATTTGCATAACGATTTGGATTAGCTTTTAAATCCAAAACTTCTGCTTCTAACAATATCTTTTCTAATAAAATGTCTACATTGAAGCCTGTCTTCGCCGATATTTCTTGAGATTGATATTTACCACCCCATTCTTCCACTAAAATATTCATCGCAGAAAGTTGTTCACGAAGTCTATCTGCATTAGCGCCATCGCGATCGATTTTATTGAATGCGAATATCATTGGTACACCTGCTGCTTGCGCATGACTGATTGCCTCTTTGGTTTGAGGCATTACTGCATCATCTGCTGCAATCACAATCACTGCAATATCCGTTACTTTAGCACCTCTCGCACGCATGGCGGTAAAGGCTTCATGACCTGGAGTATCTAAGAATGTAATTTGTTTGCCATTCTCAAGAGTAACTTCATATGCACCAATGTGTTGTGTAATTCCTCCTGCTTCACCAGCTACAACGCTAGCGCTTCGGATATAATCCAATAAGGATGTTTTACCATGATCGACATGTCCCATGATAGTTACAATTGGTGGACGAGATTCTAAATCTTCTGGTGCATCGTCTACAATAATTTCTTGTTCAGCTTCTTGTTCTAAATTGATAAATTCAACTTCGAAACCAAATTCACTGGCTACGAGTTCTATCACCTCTGCATCTAAACGTTGGTTGATAGAAACCATAATACCAAGGCTCATACATTTTCCAATAACCTCCGAAAAATTAACGTCCATTAAATTTGCCAACTCACTTACAGAAATAAATTCGGTCAATTGAAGTTTGGAATTGTCATCCATACCTTCTTTATGCGCTCTTTTTTCTGCCATGTCTTCGCGTTTTGTGCGACGATATTTGGCTTTATTGCTTTTCCCTTTGGTACCAGAACTAAGTTTGGCAAGGGTTTGTTTTATTTTATCTTGAATCTCATTTTGATCTACTGGCTTGTCATCTTGACGTCTATTTCTATCCCCAGTGGATGGTCTATTGCCATCTCTTTTAAATGGTGGACGAGTATCCCCAGTTCTTGGTGTATTGCTTGTACTTCCACTTGGTCTATTTGTATTTGTTGAAGTAGAAGTTCCACCTTTATTCTCAATTGGAATACGTTTGCGTTTTCTTTTTTCAGCAGGTTTAGCATTTTTTTCTTGCGCAACAGGCAATTCAATTCGACCAATTATTTTTGGACCTTCTAATTTATCTCTCTTTAAAGTATGTAATACAACCTCTTCAATTTCTGGAGGAGCTGGAGCAATCACTTCAACCTTCTCAATTGGTGTTTCAACAATTGTGGGTTCAACTTTTGGTGCTACCGTTTCTTCTTTCGGTTCTTCTTTTTTAGGAGGTGCTGATTTAGTTGGTTTTTTATCTAAATCAATCCGACCTAATATTTTCGGACCTTCTAATTCAGGTGCACTAATTTTAACTTTTTCCTTGACAGCTACTTTTTTAGGCGCTGTCTCAGGTTCAACATCTACAGCAATTTCTACTTCTTTTTCTTTTGCCTTTTTGGTCTTCGGTTTTTCTTCAATTTCTTCTTCCGGTTCTTCTTCAACTTTGGCTTTCTTTTCTTTTGGCTTAGGCTCCAAATCTATTTTACCTAATATCTTAGGTCCCTCCATATCAGGAGCAGCAATTTTAGTTATTTCAATTGGTTTTTCAACTGGTTTTACTTCAGCTGCTTCCAATTTCTTTTGTTGAAGTTTCTTTTCTTCCGACAAACCTTTTGTCAGTACAACATTGTCGCTTTTTTTCTTTGCAGCCCTTTCTGCATCATATTCGGCAATGAGGGAGGAATACATTTCCGGCGATAAAACAGGATCTGGTTTATTGTCTAGTGTAAATCCAGCTTTAGTCAAGAATTCAACGAGGGTATTTTTACCGACGTTAAACTCTTTGGATGCCTTCATGAGGCGAATGGTTGTGGTTGTTTCTGACATTGTTTTAATACTTATTGATTCTGTTTGCTTTTTGGCAAGGAATCAATTTTTTAATTCTTTAATTTAATTTATTCGTTTTTCATGCCTTGTTATTTAGAGTTTCAGTGTTGCCTTTTTATGTTTTGCTAAAAGTAAAGATAAAAAAGGAGTTGTTCACTATTTTGCTTTTTCTTCTTCGTCAAATTCACGTTGAAGAATTTCTTTAATGTCTTGAATGGTTTCTACTTCTAAATCTGTTCGACGGATTAATTCATCATCGGTAAGTGCTAATATGCTTCTAGCAGTATCACAACCAACTTTTTTCAACTCATCTATTACCCATGCATCAATTTCATCTGTAAATTCATCCAAATCGATATCGAATTCGCCTTCTTCTAAATCATCGCGGAATACATCGATATTGTATTCAGTTAATTCTTGTGCTAATTTAATATTGACACCTCTTTTGCCAATTGCCAATGACACTTGATCTGCCTTCATGAATACTTCTACATACTTTGTTTCTTCATTGATATTCATGCTCGTAATTTTAGCCGGCGTCAAGGAACGTTGAATCAATAATTGTATGTTTTGGGTATAATTGATGATGTCAATATTTTCATTTTTTAATTCACGCACGATACCATGAATACGACTACCTTTCATTCCTACACAAGCGCCCACTGGATCTATACGGTCATCATAACTTTCAACAGCTACTTTAGCGCGCTCACCTGGTTCACGAACTATTTTTTTAATACTAATTAGGCCATCAAATATTTCAGGTACTTCTATTTCCAAAAGTTTCGCTAAGAAACTAGGATGTGTACGTGATAAGATAATGGTAGCGCCGTTATTACGTAATTCAACTTTCTTCACCACTGCACGAACGCTTTCTCCTTTTTTGAAATAATCGGTAGAAATTTGCTCTGATTTTGGTAATATCAATTCATTGCCTTCATCATCTAAAAGCATGATTTCTTTTTTCCAAACTTGATATACTTCACCATTAATAATTTCACCTTCACGTTCTTTATATTTCTCCATCAAGATATTCTTCTTCAAATCGCTAATACGAGATGCCAATGTTTGTTTGGCAGCCAATATTGCTCTTCTACCGAAGCTATCTATTTTTACTTCTTCATAAACTTCGTCGCCTTCTTCATAACTCTCATCTAATTTTTTAGCCTCTGTTAATTCAATTTGCGTATCGTCATTCATGATGTCCGCATCGGCAACAACTTCGCGTCGTTGGAATATTTCTAAGTCACCCGTTTGGTCATTTACAATTACGTCAAAATTTTCATCGCTATAGTATTTTTTGCGGATGAGCGTTTTAAATACATCTTCAATTACCTTGATTAGGGTCGGGCGGTCAATATTCTCGGCGTCTTTAAATTCCGAGAAAGAGTCGATTAAATTAATACTAGCCATTAGAATGTGTTTTTAGTGTTTGTATCATATGTATTGTTTTTATTCTTTTAAAATTCTATGCAGACAGTTGCACTTTTTATGCTGGATAATGGAATATCCAATATTTCAACTTCTGGTATTATTTTCTTGCTTCTGCTTTTAATTTGTTTTTTTTCAATTTGAATGGTGTCTTCTTCTACTGTAATTAATTTCCCTGTGATGCCCATAGCCGCTTCATCTGTTAGTATTATCTCTAATGTACGTCCTATGTTTTTTTTGTATTGTCGAAATAATTTCAAGGGCGAATCCACTCCAGGGCTTGACACCTCTAGCGATACATCACCATCGGGATATAGTTCGGCTTCCTCTACTTTCTTACGAAGATTTCGATTGATACGCATACATTTTTCTAAAGTGAATTGGGTATCGCTATCAATATAAATTTTATAATTATTGGTAGGTTTTATTTTAAAGTCTACCAAAAAGCAGTCAGTACCTTCTAATGCCTCGTCAATAAAAATTGCTATTTGTTCTTGTGCTGTCATGGTTATGTAGAAAAAAGAAGAAGGGAACTTTTCAGTTCCCTTCACCACAATTCTGCTACAAATGTAGGGTAATAATTTATTAAAAAAAATTAAAAATCTATATTGACTCTAATTCTAAAGGTAATTGAACGCTAATATAGGTGCAGGAACACAATAAATAGCTATAGATGATGCGTGCAAAGGAAACTCTCGTAACCGAAACTTACAGTTATAGTAACACAAAAATAATAGGTAGATTTGAGAATCCAGCAAATAGAATTAAAATGTATAATCTCATTCCCTTCTCTCATTTTATTTATTTCAACAAACTTAATTTCATCATACTAAGTTTTTGAATAAGCTCTCGTATTTTTATATTATTTGATTAGTTTTGTTGCTTCAATTTTACTATGACCAAAAATATTTTAATAACTGGTGGAGCAGGATTTATTGGATCGCATGTGATACGTCGATTCCTTACCCAATATCCGCAATACAATATCATAAACCTAGATGCCTTAACGTATGCTGGTAATTTAGAGAACTTAAAAGATGTTGACCATTTACCTAATTACACTTTTGTGAAAGGGGATATTTGCGACAGAGAATTGGTTGAAAAAATAATGAATAAGCACGATATTAATACCATCATTCATTTAGCAGCCGAGTCGCATGTAGATCGCTCTATTACTGATCCATTGGCCTTTGTAAATACGAATGTTATGGGTACTGCCAATTTATTAATCGAAGCTAAAAAATACTGGCAAAATGATTATAGCAATAAGCTTTTCTATCATGTGTCAACTGATGAAGTATATGGTAGTCTTGGAGAAACTGGTTTCTTTTATGAAGATACTGCCTACGATCCACGAAGTCCTTACTCAGCAAGTAAAGCTGCAAGCGATCATTTGGTGATGGCATTTTATCATACTTACCACATGCCTGTAATGATTAGTAATTGTTCTAATAATTATGGGCCTAATCATTTTCCTGAAAAATTAATTCCATTGTCCATCCATAATATTTTGCAAAAGAAGGCTTTGCCAATTTACGGTAAAGGTGAAAATGTAAGAGATTGGTTGTACGTGATAGATCATGCCACTGCAATTGATACCATCATTCACAACGGGAAATTAGGTGAAACCTATAACATTGGTGGTCATAATGAATGGACAAATATTGATTTAATCAGATTGCTTTGCACTTTAATGGATCAAAAATTAGGCAATGAACCAGGTACTTCGGAGCAATTGATTACTTATGTGAAAGATCGTGCTGGTCACGATTTGCGATACGCCATTGACGCCAGCAAATTGAAAAATGAATTGGATTGGATGCCATCTGTTACTTTCGAAGAAGGACTTAGTAAAACAATAGATTGGTATTTAGAAAATCAAGATTGGTTAGAACAAGTTACCAGTGGCGCGTATGCAAATTATTACAAGAAACAATACGGGAGTTAATACTAAATTCTGCATGCTGAATTATCCATATACAATCATCTATTAACAATTTACAAATAAAAAAATGAAAGGTATTATACTTGCTGGAGGCTCTGGAACAAGATTATTTCCAATTACCAAAGCCATTTCTAAACAACTCATGCCCATTTATGATAAGCCAATGATTTACTATCCATTGTCGGTGTTGATGATGGCTGGTATCCATGAAGTGCTAATCATTACTACACCAGAAGATAATGAACAATTTGTTCGCTTACTTGGTGATGGGTCAGAAATTGGATGTAAAATATCCTATGCCAAACAAGAAGTGCCTAATGGTTTAGCACAAGCATTTGTGATAGGAAAGGAATTTATTGGTCAAGAAAAGGTAGCATTGGTTTTGGGCGATAATATATTTTATGGAGCTGGTCTTGGTAGACAATTGCAATTGTTGAACGATATTGAAGGTGGGTATGTTTTTGCTTATCCTGTTTCAGATCCGGAAAGATATGGCGTAGTGGCTTTTGATGAAAATAGCAAAGCGATATCTATAGAAGAGAAACCATTGCATCCAAAATCGAATTATGCAGTGCCTGGTTTATATTTTTATGATAATAGCGTAGTCCAAATTGCGGAAACACTAGAACCATCTGCGCGTGGCGAATATGAAATTACTGATGTGAATCGAATATATTTAGAACAAGGTAAATTAAATGTATCTGTTTTAGAAAGAACTACGGCTTGGTTGGATACAGGTACTTTTGATAGCTTGCATGATGCGAGTGAATACGTAAGAGTAATAGAAAAACGACAAGGCACTAAAATTGGTTGCATAGAAGAAGTTGCTTATCGTATGGGTTATATTGATGAAGAACAGTTGAAAGTACTGGCAGTCAAATTGAAAAAAAGTGGATACGGCGACTATTTACTTACCTTACTCTCTTAATTCCGTTTATTTTATTACTTTCGCCCCTCACTATGAGCAATCATTTTTTTTTACACCCATCTGCATTTGTGGATGAAGGATGTAGTATAGGAGAAGGCGTAAAGATTTGGCATTTCAGTCACATCATGACAGGATGTAATATTGGGGATGCATGTAATATTGGGCAGAATGTAGTGATTTCTCCCGAGGTAGTATTAGGCAAAAATGTAAAAATCCAAAATAATGTTTCTATCTATACAGGCGTCACATGCGGAGATGATGTTTTTTTAGGTCCATCTTGCGTATTCACCAATGTTAGTAATCCTAGAAGTGGTGTGAATCGAAGAGGACAATATGATAAAACACATGTTGGTAATGGTGCGTCTATTGGCGCAAATGCAACCATAGTTTGTGGGAATGATATTGGTGAATATGCCTTTATAGGGGCAGGCGCAGTAGTTACAAAAAATGTTCCGGCATATGCCTTGGTTGTTGGCAATCCTGCAAAGCAAATTGGTTGGATGAGTGAATTTGGACATCGATTACATTTTGATAAATTTGGTTTTGGCTTATGTCCTGAAAGCAAACAAGAATACACATTAATAAATAAAATAGTAAACAGAGTAAAATAAAAGCATGTCAAGAATAAAATTTGCGGTTATAGGTTGTGGTCATATAGGTAAGCGACATGCGGAAATGATTACACGAAACAAAGAATCTGAACTACTCGCGTTAGTGGATATACAACCAAGGGAGTCATTAGGAATTGAAGCATACTCTGTTCCTTTATTTGCTTCTTTTGAAGACTTGTTGGCGTCAGAAATTGCAAAGGAAATTGATGTGATTAATATTGCATCTCCAAATGGTTATCATGCAGATCATGCGATGCTATGTTTGGATGCAAGAAAACATATTGTCATTGAAAAACCAATGGCACTTAATAAACAGGATGCAGAGAAAATAATATTTAAAGCTTTACAAGTACACAAGCAAGTTTTTGCTGTTATGCAAAATAGGTACAGTCCACCAAGCGTATGGATAAAAGAATTGATAGATAGCAAAAAAATGGGTGAGCTTTTTATGGTTCAACTCAATTGCTATTGGAATAGAGATGATAGATATTATAAAAAGGATGGCTGGCATGGCAAAAAAAACTTGGATGGTGGTACTTTGTTTACCCAGTTTTCTCATTTTATAGATTTGCTTTATTGGTTGTTTGGAGATATAAAAAATGTACATTCTACTTTCGCAAATTTTAATCATCATCAACTCACTGAATTCAAAGAGGATAGTGGCGTAATTCATTTTGATTTTGTAAATGGAGGCATAGGATGTATGAATTTTTCAACTTCAATATGGGACAAAAATTTAGAAAGTAGTATGACCATCATAGCAGAAAATGGGAGTGTGAAAATTGGTGGTCAATATATGGACAAAGTAGAAGTTTGTCATATTAAGGATTATGAAATGCCAGTGCTAGAACCTACCAATCCTGGCAATGATTACGGTGCCTATAAAGGAAGTGCTGCAAATCATCATTACATTATTGATAATGTAGTAGAAGTATTGAAGAACCGTGCAACCATCACCACCAATGCTTTGGAGGGTTTGAAAGTGGTCGATATTATTGAACGCATGTATAAATAAACTTCGATTGAAAAAGGATATTGTAAAAGTATATTTATTGCAGTTGCTGACTGTAGTAGTATCTTTTCTTGCTTCTATTATCATGACCAGAATATTAGGATCAGAAGGGCGAGGTTCTTTTGCCATTTATTCCAATTCATCCTCATTTGCAGTTATTTTGTTTGGTTTTAGTATTGCATCCACGATTCCTTATTATTTAAATTTTAAAAAAATATCGGCTGAAAAAATCTTCTTTACTTCACTAAGTGTTTTGTTTTTCAATCTTTTTTTATTGATATTAAGTATTGGTTTAATTTCCTATTTTCAACGTACAAATTTTATTATTCCAGAAGATAAATTGTTGTATAAAGTAGTATTTGTTGCCTTCTTTTTATTTCAATTAGTATATTCTATATTAATTACTTTACTCAATGCGTATAAAAAATTTATTTGGGTAGGATTGTTAAATATTTTCAATATCGCAATCCCATTCATTTTTTATTGCTTGATTTATTTTAAAATTATCGACATGAAACAAGAACAAGATTTTCTTGCTGTGATCTTGTTTTTGTTAGCTGCGATAATTGGATCAACAGGCATCGGATTTTATCTTTTTGTTCGCGTATCGGAGTTTAAATTTTCATTTCAACTGATGTCTCTGTTCGAGGCAAAGGAATTTATTCTGTTTTCCATGTTGGCGTATTTTGGGAATATTGCAACATTCATTTGTTATAAATTGGATTTTTGGATAGTTGACGCTTATCAAGGAAAAGCAGCGCTTGGCGTGTATTCTTTGGCTAGTCAACTGACACAAATGTTATGGATACTACCACAAACCATGGCTTCTATCTTGTACATTTATGCGGCTTCAGCGTCCGAAAAAGAGGCTCTGCAATATACGATTACCTTAAAGAAGATTGCTACTTTGATTACCTTGGTTTTTGCAGCCATTGGAATGCTTTTAGCCATTCCACTTATTCCGGTTTTATATGGAAATGAATTTGAACCAACTTCCAAATTATTAGCGATACAAATCATAGGTGCTATACCATTTTGTATTCCAACTATTTTGGCAAGCTTTTATGCATCTAGGGGGAATTTTAAAATTAGTTTTTATATATCCGTTTTTGTGTCCCTAATTTCCATGGTATTATACTTTACCTTCATTCCAGTGTGGGGAAGTAAAGGGGGAGCCATTGCGTCTTCTTGTACTTATTTTTTAGGTGCTTTCATTAGCGAATATTACTTTTGTCGTCGTTATCAAATTTCACTAAAGGATTTGTATAGCTTTAGTAAAAAAGATATTGTATTTGTAAAATCCTTTTTTGCCAAAAAATAATAAATCACATGAAGGATCGATTAAATGTTACAGAAGCTTATTTGCCTAATATTGAAAAGTATAAAGCATATATCGACCAAATATGGCAAAGTAAATGGCTTACGAATAATGGGAAAATTGTACAAGAATTAGAACAAAGAATAATATCGTATACTGGTATAGATCGGTTTTTATATTGCAATAACGGAACCATTGTTTTGCAAATGGCAATGAAATCCTTAGGGATTACAAAGGAAGTAATTACCACTCCATTCTCGTATGTAGCCACCACAAATGCAATTCTTTGGGAAGGAGCAAAGCCTGTTTTTGCAGATATTCAATCTTCGGATTTTAATATAGATCCAAGCAAAATTGAAGCATGTATCACCAAGGATACGCAAGCCATCATGGCTACACACGTATTTGGGAATCCATGTGCAATTGAGGAAATACAGCATATTGCAACCAAACATAATCTAGCGGTTATATATGATGCAGCGCATGCTTTCGGCACGCTATATCAAGGGAAATCTTTATTGTCTTATGGAGACATTGCAACTTGCAGTTTTCATGCGACTAAAATATTTCATACGGCAGAAGGTGGCGGATTATTTTGTCAATCGGATGAGCTTTTTGAAAAATTGTTTTTGAGTAGACAGTTCGGTCACGTTGGAGATGATTATTTTTCAGTAGGTGTAAATGGTAAGGCGTCTGAATTTCATGCCGCTATGGGATTATGTGTGATGGAAGACTTCGAAGAAATTTGTATTGCACGAAAGAACTTAACTGCTATGTATGATGCGCATTTGGATTTGGACAATTTGCAAAGACCAATTTCTTTGCCAAATACAGAATATAATTACGCTTATTATCCAGTAGTATTTTCGTCCGAAAAAATATTGTTACAGGTTAAAAAAGGTTTAGAAGAAAATAATATTTTTCCTAGACGCTATTTTTTTCCTTCCTTAAATACTTTGCCTTTCGTCGGAAACTATCAATCTTGTCCGATTAGCGAAGATATTGCATCCAGAATTTTGTGTCTTCCATTTGCACATAATATCACAAAAAATCAAGTCGAAGAAATTAGCGCTATTGTAAACAAATTGATGAAATAAAGGATGATAATTATAGGCGCAAAAGGATTTGCAAAGGAAGTACTAGAAGTTGTTTTTCAATCGACATTAATAGAAGAAGAAATTTTCTTTTTTGATAATGTCAGTATAGGTCTACCCCAAAAATTATACAATCGTTTTCGTATTCTACAAAGTATGGATGAAGTCAAAGAGGTATGTAAATATTCTTCGAAATTTTTACTAGGAATTGGAGGAACTATTTTGAGAAATAAACTAGCCTCAGATTTCAAACAAGTTGGTGGTACATTGGAAACTTTAATTTCACCATATGCGCAAATAGGGCATTTTAATACCTTTATTGGTCAAGGATGTAGCATCATGACAGGTGTAGTAATTACAAATGATATTCAAATTGGTGAAGGGACATTAGTCAATTTGAATACAACCATCGGGCATGATACTATAGTAGGCGCATATTGTGATATTATGCCAGGCGTTAATATTTCTGGAAATGTCACTGTAGGTGATTTTTGTAATATTGGTACTGGAAGTGTGATACTTCCTAAAGTTAAAATTGGAAATTATGTAACGGTTGGTGCTGGGGCAGTTGTAAACAAAGACGTTCCAGATAATACAACAGTTATAGGTATTCCAGCCAAACCAATGAATAAATAGCAAAATGAATTTACATGTATTTTCAGATGCTTATGGTTTGTTTCCAGTGATGGCTGCCAAACGGATTGTTCAATTAAACGATGCGAATAATATATGTGTGAATTTGTGTATCGGTAGCAATCAAATGTCCGAAAAAATTCAATACATCGAAAGGTCAAAAAAGGCCTTTAAAATGTTTATTCAAAATCTTCAGGCAATAGACAAAATTATTCTTCATCCATTAAATTATGATGCGGCTATTTTTTTACTTGAAGGGTTAAAAAAATTCCCTAATGCAAAAGTGTATTGGGTGTGTTGGAGTTATGAAGTGTATAATTATCACATCGATAATCGAACTTTTTTTGACGATTTTTCAAAAAATTTTTATTTAGAAAATACGTCTATTAAAACAATTCTAAAGGAAGGGGTAAGATCTATTCTTTCTCTTTTGCGAATACCTTTCTTCAGTAAATATCATTTAAAAAATGCTTATGCACGGGTAAATTATTTCTGTTCTTTTTTAGAGGAAGACTATACGGAAATGAAACGCTTGACAGGGTATACTCAAATGGAATATCTGCCTTTTTCCTATACCTCATTAGAAGAATTAATGCCGTCTTTATCTAAATATAAAATCAAAGGAGATGCAATAATAGTGGGGCATGCAGCTTCGTTAGAATCTAATCAATTTGAAATATTACATGCATTAAAAAAAATTGCATTACAAAATAAAATTATACTTCCAATAGCCTATGGCAATACAAAATATCAACAGGAAATAATTAAGGAGGCTAAGGATTTATTTGCAGGTCAGGTAGATATCATTGAGCAAAAAATGAGTTTGGAAGATTATTACGTAAAATTAGAAGAAGCCTCTTTTGCGATTTTTAATTTAAAAATACAACAAGGTCTTGGCAATATGCTTGGCTTATTATGGATTGGTACTAAAGTGTTTTTACGAGAAGAAAGTTCAACGTATAAGCAATTTAAAAAATGGAATTTATTGGTATATTCTACACAACATCAACTTACTGCTATTGAATTACAAAAGGGTTTGCAACAAAATGAAATTGAAGCTAATCGAGAGATTCTATTTGCACGTTTCACAGAGAAAAGTGTAAATTCGTATTGGAAACAAATTGTCTATTAATAGAATGAAGAAAAAACTAATATTATTTTGCTTGTTTATTTTTATGAGTTCATTGCACATTTTACATGCGCAGATTGTGCCCATAGAAAATATTTTTAATCAAGATAATTATTCATTTTATTCTGCTGATTCCAATAATTATATATTAAATGAAAGTAAGAATTATACTGTGCTTACAGAAATGATTAATGCATCATCTCCATTTACTACGCAAGATTTTTATGCAGATTTAAATCAAATTCAAGCCGACTCCAATATACATTTGATGTATGGATTGCATGCACAAGTGCCTAATCATGATTCATTATATACGGAATGTTATTTCGATTTTAATTTTAAGAACATCAATTCAAAATGGTACGCTTTCTATAAAAAATCCTTGATCGATACATCGGTAGCATTTCTAGTTTTGCCAGGTTCTGGAACATTCCAGAGCTTGAAAATTGCAGAAGGCGACCCTAATAACTACCATAATTTAAATGGAGTAATTAGAAATAAATGCTTGCAGTATGGGGATTTTTATGTGTATTCAAAAATCAATGAAGAATTTCGATCTTTTTGGCGTAGAAATCCAAATGGTGTTTGCCAACGTTTAGATTATGATTACCTCACTCCTTTCACAGATTATAATGGAAAACATTGGGCAGCAAATATGTATATAGAATTAGTGGCTGCTGTAAA
>CANJRV010000072.1 GCA_947476825.1 Bacteroidota bacterium
ATTAAAGAAGAACGTAAAAGAAACGAAGCTGGTAATGTTCGTATCGATCCTAAAAAATATGACCTCTTACCTACCGTCAATCCGAGTATTGAAAGTTTATTAAAAATATTTTTAAGTAATAATAATGAGCTCACTTCACAGTATAATGTAAGGGGTGGCAATTTTGATGAGAACCTGGTTTACATCAATGACTTTGAAGTGTACAGACCTTTTTTAGTTCGTAGTGGACAGCAAGAAGGGTTGAGTATTATTAATCCAGACTTGGTCGATAAAGTATCCTTTTCAACAGGTGGATTTCAAGCAAAGTATGGCGATAAAATGAGTAGTGTCTTGGACATCACGTATAAAAGGCCTAAAGAATTTGGTGGCAGTGTATCTTTAAATATGCTAGGTTTTGGCGCACACTTGGAAGGCATAGGTATTAAAAATAGGCTGTCGTATATGGTCGGTGTACGACAAAAATCAAACCAATATTTATTAAAAGCGCAACAAACGCAAGGCGTATACAATCCAACATTTACCGATGTGCAAGCCTTTGTAAATTATCAATTTAATACCAGTTGGCAAATAGATGTTTTCGGTAATTATGCACGTAATCGTTTCAACTTCGAACCAGAAAGCAGCACGCAAAGTTTTGGCTTAGTCAATAAAGCATTTCAACTTCGTACCTATTATAGAGGCAGCGAAACAGATAAATTTGATTCTCGTTTTGGTGGCATTTCCATTACCCATACACCCAATATAAAATCTACCTATAAATTTTTAGCATCCGGCTTTCAAACCAATGAAGTAGAAACCTACGACATACAAGGTGAATATTTTTTGGGCGAATTGGAAACGGATTTAGGCAAGGATAATTTTGGTGATATAAAATATGGCATCGGTACTGGTATAGTACATAATTATGCCAGAAATTATTTGAATGTAAATGTTGGGAATATTGCGCTCAAAGGTTCTATCGATGCAAAAAAACATTATTTTCAATGGGGACTGAATACTGCCTTTGTACAAATTACAGACAAGCTCAACGAATGGGAAAGACGCGATAGTGCTGGCTACTCGCAACCATTTAGTGATAGCGCTTTATACATGAACAAACGCTACAAAACCACACAAGATTTTAGTTACACACAATACTCTGGTTTTATACAAGATAATATTGCAAGCGATTCAGGTCGAATGGTTTTCACAGGTGGTGTTCGATTCAATTATAGTGTATTGAACAAAGAATTTTTAGTCTCTCCTCGATTACAATTTTCTTATAAACCAAGTTGGAAAAATGCAAATGGAAAAAATAAAGATGTGATATTTAGAGCCGCAACTGGTATCTATGATCAACCACCTTTTTATCGTGAAATGCGAAACTTAGATGGCGTTGTAAACCTACAAGTGAAAGCCCAAAAATCATTGCATGTAGTTGGTGGCTTCGATTATAATTTTAAAGCACTTGGCGATAGACCGTTTAAATTCACAACAGAATTATATTACAAATACATGTGGGATTTGGTGCCGTATGAATATGACAATGTTCGCATTCGTTACTTCGGAAGAAATGATGCTATCGGTTATGCGTATGGTTCAGAATTTAGATTGTATGGCGACTTGGTGAAAGACGCAGAATCATGGATAAGTTTAGGCATTATGAAGACCGCAGAAAATTTAAAAGATGATGTGGTGTATACACGAAGTGTGGTAACTGGTGCAGATAGTGCCACCACCGAACAGCCAGGTTATATACCTCGTCCAACAGATTCACGTGTGAGTTTTGGTTTGTTTTTTTCAGACTATTTACCCAATAATAAAAACTTCAAATTATTTTTGAATGGACTGTATTCAACTGGCTTACCATTTGGACCACCCGATCAAAAACGCTATGGTGATACTTTACGCATACCTAGCTACAAGCGTGTAGACGTGGGCTTTTCCGTCTTACTGTTGGATGGTGCGAGAAAAGACAGACCACGATATAGTTATTTCAAAAATGTAAAATCCATGTGGTTGAGTTTGGAGATATTTAATTTATTGGGCATACAAAATACGCTCTCCTATTTGTGGATCCAAGACCAATCTAGTAATCGCGTATATGCCGTTCCAAACAGATTAACTTCTCGCTTATTGAATCTAAAATTGATTACGAAGTTTTAGAGAATAATCGCTTTGATTTTTTATTTGACAATAAAAATATAATGAAATTTTTGGGGCGGCATACACGCTTTTCGTTCCAATCTTTTTTGCTTCAGAGCAAGCAA
Source organism: Bacteroidota bacterium (assembly GCA_947476825.1). Taxonomy (GTDB): domain Bacteria; phylum Bacteroidota; class Bacteroidia; order Chitinophagales; family Chitinophagaceae; genus OLB11. The sequence continues at coordinate 2,250 of CANJRV010000072.1, forward strand.
AAAAGGATTTCCACTACAATCGTTGCCGCAATACATCTGCACATAAAAATGATTCGTTTCATTACATGTTTAGCTTAGCCTAATGAACCTAGTTTTCATTTCTAAAATATTTTTTCAAATGGCACTTCTTCAATAACGACTAACTTGCCATAAAATATTTTTGTGGTTTTTTCAAAACTATCGGTATAACGAGAAACGTAAAAATGATCTTTTCCTTTTTTAGAAGGCATCAATAATTTTTGATTTTCTAAAGACGATTTTACTGCTTGTGCAACAATCTCTGTGGTATCAATCACTTCCACATGCTTGTGATAAAATCGAAGTATTTCTTTTTTAATTAATGGATAATGCGTGCAAGCCAAAACCATAGCATCTACATTTTTGAAACGCCAATTGGATAAATACGAATTGATAATAGTTTGCGAAATGCTATTATTAAAATATCCTTCCTCTATCATGGGTGCCAATAAAGGCGTTGCCATGGAACATACTTTTTGTGCTGGTTTCTGTTGATGCAAAAGCGTCTCATAATTTTTACTCGCTATCGTTGCCTTCGTACCAATGATACCAACTTTTTTAAAATCATGTGCTGTAATATAATCTACCACAGGACTGATCACGCCAATCACATCTATTTGCCCTTCGTATTTTTTTTTCAAAAATTGATATGCAACAGATGATGCGCTATTGCATGCAATCACAATAATTTTCGCGCCTTTTTGAATTAAAAATTCTGTGATATTCACGGCGTAAAATAAAATTTGTTCCGCCGACCTTTCCCCATAAGGCATGTGAATGGTATCGCCAAAATACATTAATGTTTCATTGGGTAATAATGCACTTATCGCTTTTGCAACGGTAAGTCCTCCAATGCCCGAATCAAAAATTCCTATCGGTTGTGTTTTTTTCATGCTAGACAAATATAGCCTTTAAGATTTCATATTTTCAATAAAATCTATTGCTTGTTGAAGACGCATTTCTTCATTGCCAGAAACAATAGTAAATGGTAATGCAGTTTCCTCCACAATTTTTTTATACCAATTAAAAAAATATTCCCTCCATTTTGGTTCAGGATGTTCACGCTGTGGATCAGGCTCCCATGGCATATCAGGAGAAGTCAAAATATAAGCATCTGTTTTTTGTTGTGCAATTTGATCGAGGATCCATGTAGCACAATTTTGGTATTTATGTTCACTCCATACTTGAATAACATACAAATCGGTATCACAGAATAAATATTTATTTGCTTTTTTCAAGAGCTCTATTTCCGAATTCACTTGTCCTTTTGCGATAGCTAATAAATCCGCTTGCGTATATGGCGTCACTAATTTTTCCAAATAATGTCGTGCAAACTCAGGCACCCATTCCGTTTGATAATGTGCTGCAAGCTGCACAGAGAGCGTACTTTTGCCAGTACTCTCCCCACCTATAATTACAATTTTTTGAATTGACCTTTTCACAAGTTCAAAAGTATAGAAGTTCGGGAAACCTTTTCTTGTAAATTTTCTCTTTATAAAAGAATTCCAATAAAAGTAAAAAGTAATGAAGGATTTAAGGTTAAAGATTATGGAGAAAATTTGAGAAAGAGAATGGGAAAGAGAAAGAAAAAGGAAAAGGAAAAGAGCAGGAGAAGAAGAATATCAAACATCCCAATAAGCGAGCACGAAACCATAAGCCCTGAAAGGGGGACATATCCCAGCGAGGGGTAACGCCCCTTGCTGAAAGGGAACAAAAAAAATATTTTTATGCTTCTGTGGAATTTTTAAAAAGAATACATCAAGGGGGCATTCTTAACTTTTTAAACAAAAAAATATGAAACAAAAAACTTTTTTAGCCGCACTAATCCTTGCAAGCATCACTTCTATTTTAACTCTCTCCTCCTTTTTTAAACAACCGCAAACACCCTCTAGCACTAGTTATGACAACGAAAATGTGCAGTATCAATCCACCAACAAACAAAGCAAAAGCATCGGAAACATCAGTTATTCATCCGCATTTGAAAACGATTATTTTACACCACAAAACAGACAAGGTAATTATTATGTAGAAGTACATACAGACAAATACCTTCGTGAAGACCAAGGACGCACACCGCTCAATATTTCCATTGTAATAGACCGAAGCGGATCCATGGCAGGCAGCAAATTACAAAACGCCAAACAAGCAGCATCTTATATTGTAGACCAATTGAGCAGCAACGATTATTTATCGCTCGTTATTTATGATGGCTCAGTAGATGTGCTTCAATACACAACTGCCGTTATCAACAAACAAGCCATTAAAAACAAAATTGAAAGCATCACAGATCGTGGCGGGACTAACCTCACAGGCGGTGCTTTAAAAGGTTATGAGCAAGTAAAGAAAGAATATAAATCTGGTTATATCAATCGTGTATTATTACTCAGCGATGGACAAGCCAACGAAGGCATAACCAATCCAAAAGAAATTGAACGTATAGTAAGCAACCAAAGCAGAGAGAATGGTATCACCATTTCTACCTTCGGATTGGGTAACGACTTCAATGAAGATTTGATGACCTCTATGGCGGAACATGGAAGTGGCAATTATTATTTCATCAGCAATCCAGAAAACATCGCAAGTATTTTTCGTAAAGAATTAAATGGCTTAATGGAAGTAAGCGCACAAAATGCTACCGTACAAATTACGCTTCCAGACAATGTAAATGTAGATGCTGTATATGGCTGCAAACATGTACAAGTTGGCCGCCTATTGACTGTTCAATTACATGATATTTTTGCCAATGAAACCCGTGGAGTATTGGTAAGATATACCATCACTAAAGGCAGCAATATGCCGGTACAATTCGCCACATCATTGAGTTATACCAATGGAGAGGAAGGAAAAGTTGAAAGAATATATTTACAAAATAAATCAGAGTTTACCAATAATTATAGCGTGTATAATGAGAGTTTCAATGAATGGGTTTCAGCGCAAGTTGCCTTATATGTGTCCAATGAAAAATTAGAATTGGCCATGAAAGAAGTAGACAAAGGCAATTATAAAGAAGCGAAAAAAATGGTGAAAGATAATGATGCGTATATTTCATCAAAAGCAAAACTCATCAAAAACTCACCTGAATTACAAAGAGCCCAAACAAGCAATGCGAGTTATGATGAAAAAATACAAGCCGTTGAAGATATGCCAGCAGCGCAAGTGAAGTATATACAAAAAGAAAGTAAAAATGAAAACTACCTAATTCGTTCTAAGAAGTAAATTCCAAATGAATTTCAAATTCCAAAGAATACAGAAATCCCAAATTCCAAAAAGGGTAAAAAGGAGAACTACTTAATTGGCTCCAAAAGAAAATTGTTTTTGTTTCGTTGAGAAAGGCTACTTGAATTTCAAATTCCAAAGAATGCAGAAATTCCAAATTCCAAAAATGACACAATAAAAACTACCTAATTCAATTTGATCAACAATAGTTTTTGTTTCGTTTAGAGAAGGCTACTTGAAAAGGTAGTCTTCTTTTTTTGTGGAATGATAATTTAAATATCACAAAAGACATTTATAACTTGTTGGTGAAGAATCACGAATAAGAAGATGTTTATATTTTCATCCGTGCTATCCGTGGCATCCTCGACATCCGTGATTCAGACAAGTAACTAAAAACCTACAACTCTGGATCAAAATTTTTCAATGGAATACGAACAGCTTTGATGCGATAATAATCTGGATTATCTTCTCCACCATTACAGGTATTCATACAAGGCGCATATCCATTGATGACATAAGTCATTAATATTTCATCATTACCATTAATATTTTCACGATGTATAGCAACGTCTTTTGTCGCAGGACTAATGCCAGCAAGCTTATCGCCGACTTGGTATTGTTGCACATAATTACTAAACGGTCCCCATGGATTAGAAGCAACTTTTGAATAAATAGTGAAGCCAGTATTACAAGTAAAGCCAGCATCTTGTGTCATCAAAATATATTTATTTTTCACTTTCTCAATACAAACATTTTCCGCAGGAATAGTTGCAATATTACTCGCACTAGATGGCGGATTATACCATTTACCATTATCATAATACAACCAAGTAGAATGTGGACTGGTCAATGAAAAACGAGCAAGCGTCAGACTGGAAGTACTAGCAGATAAAGGTTGATACAAACCATAAATAAAACAGAATCCTTGTATGGTATCTGCAATGATATTATAACCATAAACAGTGGTATTCAAAGACAAAGAATCTATGCGTACAAACTGCATATCTGGAAAATGAATTTTTGCTATATACGTTTTGTAGTTCGGTACAGCAGATTCTTTTCTTGCAAAAACAAAAACGGTATCCTCATATTGATAGGCATGTAAAGGCGTGAACCAAGTATTGCTTTCATTGCTTGGAATAAAATCAGCATTGCTAACATTCAGTGTTTGCATCGTATTCGAAGTCGTTTGTATCATCGCACTATTATGCGCATTGGCACTACATGCTATTGTTTGATTAGCAGTAAAATCATTCAAATGAGAAGCACCAAATAACCACAAAATTCGTCCATCATTTAATGCCAATGATTTACCTCCAAGTGCAGCAGTTACGCCTTGCGTTTGCTGAAACAATGCCATTGCGTTCGAATCAATATAGGTTGGTAAAAGCTTGGTAGTACTCGCCATTTCCTTTTTTTTACAGGCATAAAAAAAGAACATACACAAGCCAAGAATCGTAGTTGAAATTATGGTAATAGAGGACTTCATAAAATTAAAAAGTGGAAGTTACACATTTTTTATTTCTTTTGTAATCATGAATCATCGCCAAGCCAGAGAATTCTTTTTTACAAAAAGTAATTCCTTTTTAGAACCAAACGAAGCGAGCGAAATCTGGAAACGAATTGCAGAAACCTTAAGCGGAAAATCAACATTAGAGATAGCTACAGATTCTTCTTTTCTATTTGATGAAAAAAAAATTATCCGCATAATGGATGAACTAGAACAAGAGAAACCAATTCAATACATACTTGGATATGAATGGTTTGGTGATATAAAATTAATGGTGAATGAGCATGTATTAATTCCTCGTCCGGAAACACAAGAGCTCGTTCAATGGATTGTAGACGAACATAAAAACAAACCTGCAATTTCTATTCTTGATATAGGTACAGGCAGCGGTTGCATTCCGATTTTAATCAAAAAAAATATGCCGCAAGCTAACATACACGCAATGGACATAAGCGTAGATGCACTTGCCGTTGCGCGTATCAACGCACAAGAAAATCAATGTGCAATTGAATGGATACAAGCAGACATATTGGATGAACAACTACAGCTAAACCAGCAATGGGATCTCCTAGTTAGCAATCCACCTTACATTTTACAAACTGAAAATTTGGATAAAAGAGTACTGGCTTATGAACCTGGTTTGGCATTATTTGTCAGCAATGCAGACCCTTTGCAATTTTACAAAGCCATTATACATTTTGCAGAAAAACATCTTCAAGCACAAGGCAGCATTTATCTTGAATGTCATCAAGATTACGCAGTAGATGTTTCAAAATTATTGGAACTCGCTGGCTATCATGTTATTTTACGACAAGATATGTACGGTAATAACCGTATGATAAAAGCAAATAAATAGACTATAAATAAAAATTATCCTTGCAATGCTGCAGCACCACTTACAATCTCTGTAAGTTCTGTTGTAATGGCAGCTTGACGAGCTCTGTTATAAGAGATACGAAGTGATTTCAATAATTCTTCTGCATTCTCTGTTGCTTTATCCATCGCAGTCATACGCGCACCATGCTCCGATGCATTGCTATCTAATACGCCTTTAAACAATTGAGTGTTCAAAATTTTTGGCATCAACTCTGCAATCAAAACTTCTTTGGAAGGTTCAAATATAAAATCCTTTGGTACACTTGATCCTGCAGATTTTGTTTTAGGAATTGGCAAATGTTGTTCGCAAACAAACTCTTGCGTAGCAGCATTTCTGAATTTGCTATAAATAAGTTCTACTCTATCGTATTCTTTATTGATAAATGCATTTCGCACATAAGAGGCAGCCGTTTTAACATCTTCAAAATTCAAATTGCTAAAAATGGTCCAAAAATCAGGAATCACTTTATAACCGCTTTTCGTAAAGCTATCAAAGCCTTTTTTACCCAATGGCAAGAAAGATACATTTCCTTTTTCAAATTGTGTTTTATATTTTTCTTGGATAATGCTTTTCGCTAATTTAATACTATTTGCATTAAAAGCGCCACAAAGCCCACGATCACTGGTTACCACAATAAACAAAACTTTTTCTATCGGTCTTTCAACATTGAGTCCGCCACCAATATTACCATCTACGCTTCCAATAATATTACCTAATATTTCCTGTAACTTTTCAGCATACGGGCGCATTTGTGTAATGGCATCTTGCGCTCTACGCAATTTAGCAGCACTTACCATTTTCATGGCTTTGGTAATTTGTTGGGTAGTACCAACTGACTTAATACGTAATCTTACTTCTTTTAATTGACCTGACATGTAGAATTGATTTTATCAAATTTCGCGCAAATGTAAAAAACTATTTTCACTCTTTTCTTCTGTTTGGCTAAAAACTACCCAAATAGTAAAAATAAAAAGCATTGGCATTTAAGCCAATGCTTTTGATGTACTAATTTAAAAATTAGTCCGCTAAACGAACGTTTACTGCGTTAGGTCCTTTTTTACCATCTTCCATATCAAAATTGACAACGTCATTTTCTTGAATGTCTTCTTTCAAGCCTGAAGCGTGTACGAAAACTTCTTTGTCTGATCCGTCAACTTTGATGAATCCAAATCCTTTGGTTTCATTGAAGAACTTTACTGTTCCTTTTTCCATGTTTTTTTTGTTTTAAATTTTTCCCTTTTAGAATGATTAATATTAGCTGTTGCCGAGAAAAGGGTGAGACTCAACGACATCTAATTTTTTATTGATAAGTTTAGAAATATTTTTCATGTAATCCATCTCTTCATGCGCGACGAAAGACATAGCAATCCCCTCAGAACCCGCTCTACCAGTACGTCCTATACGGTGTACATAAGTTTCGGCTACTTCTGGGATTTCAAAATTAATGACATGGCTTAATTTGTCTACATCAATGCCACGTGAAGCAATATCTGTTGCAACTAAAACCCGCAATGTTCTATTTTTAAAACCACTCAATGCACGTTCACGAGCATTTTGTGATTTATTGCCATGTATGGCTTCTGATTTAATTCCTACTTTATTTAACTCCTTCACAATCTTATCAGCACCATGTTTAGTTCTTGTAAAAACTAATGCATGTTCGATATGTTGTGTTTTTAATACGTGCGTTAATAAAGCTCTTTTATTTTCCTTCTTCACATAATAAATAGATTGCGTTACCAATTCAGCAGCGGATGAAATAGGGGTAACATTTACACTCACTGGATTGACCAATAAGGTTTGTGCTAATTTATTGATTTCTGGAGATACGGTAGCAGAAAAGAAAATGGTCTGTCTTTTGATAGGTAATTTGGCAATCACTTTTTTAATATCATGAATGAAACCCATATCCAACATGCGATCTGCTTCATCCAACACAAAATATTGAATATCTTTTAAGGAGATATAACCTTGTTGCATCAAATCGAGCAAACGACCTGGCGTAGCAATAAGGATATCAACCCCTTTATGTAAAGTTTGTACTTGGCTATGTTGTGTAACGCCACCAAAAATAACCGTATGTTTTAGTTTTAATTTTTCACCATACTCGCCGAAATTTTCACTTATTTGTAAAGCTAATTCTCTTGTAGGCGCTAATATGAGTGCCTTTATTCCTTTTGTATAGTTAGGAGCAGTACTCATTAATTGCAAAATGGGCAATGCAAAAGCTGCAGTCTTACCTGTGCCTGTTTGGGCGCATCCAAAAATGTCCTTTCCTTGTAAGAGATGTGGTATAGATTGTTGTTGAATCGGAGTAGGTATTGTATATCCAACCTTGTTAAGTGCCTCTAATAGCGGGCTTATCAAGTGTAATTGTTCAAATGTCATTATGGTTATTCTGTATTCTTTTGGCAACCTTACTCTACAAATTCAAACTCATTTGAAGTCAAAACGTAGTATTATTTAGAAAAGGAAAAATAGTATGCGTTGTAAATTTTGTAGAGTTACTTATCAAACTTAAATGAACCTATCTTTAAAGATTGTGAGCAAATATAGGTTTAATAAATTATAACTACCAAATAAATAAAATGGTCGTCCGAGGAACGACCATTATATTTTTATTATTTCCCACTATTTCAATGAAGGCAAAAGACCTAATATTTGTTTTGCAGTAGCGTCATCCTTGTCGAATGCTACCAATTTGTCACAATACAATTTAGCATCTTCCTTTTTACCAGTATTGAATGAAACAATAGCTAAATAAGTATAGGCTTTGGTTAAATCTTTTTTCTTAGCTGGATCTTCTTTTATCATCGTAATCCATTGTTTGAATAAATCAGAAGCAGCTCCCGTTTTATTCTCTGCATCTTTATCTGCTGCAGCAATTCGCGCTCTCCAAAAAATGCAAGATGGCTCTTCTGGATACTTTATTGCCAATGCTGCGAAGGTTGCATCTGCTTGCTGATAATTCTTTGCATAATAATTCATTACACCACACCACCAAAAATCTTCAAACAGAGGTTTCCCTGTATCTATAATTTTTTGATACCACATGGCTGCATTTGCATAACTTAGTAAATCATAATAAGTTTCTGCAATCCCTCTCATAGTAGCGCTTTTATCCGTTGCAGTATCCACTTGAATACCTTTTGCAAAAGCAGCAGCAGCTTCATTCGTTTTAGTAGAATCCTTACTCAATAACTTACCAAAATAAATATAATCCAGCGGTATAATTTTAGCAGGATCTTGTTTGGCAAATAGTTTATTCATGTTGATTAATGCGTTTCCAAAATCCTTCGTTTCAAATTGACTAAAGCCGAGTACTCGATACATATAAGGCTTCTCAGTTCCTTTGCCAATAAGTTCATTCATTTTTTGAATGGCACCAGCATAATCTTTAGCAAGATATAAAGTGTTTGCATATTGGATTTGATCATCTATCGTTTTATCTGAAAGTTCTAAATATTTTTCAATATTCTCTTTTGAAATTTTAAACTTATTAATTTTGTAATAGGCATCTGCTAAAGCTTTATAAGGCAAAGGATTTTTCGCATCCAATGCAGAAGCTCTTGCATATTTTGCCAAAGCACTATCGTAATTTTTTGCAGCATACCAAAGATTCCCCATTTTGGTATTGGCTATAGATTGCGTGGTAGGATAGGTTTCAGCGTATTCATAATTGGTCATTGCATTGCCGCCACCACCTTGCATTTTGCGATAAGCATCACCCATACCAATATAATTATCGCCATTCAACATCACTTCATTTGCCAATTTATACCATTCAATGGCTTTGTTTGGATCGCCACCTTCTGTGTAAGTAAGCGCATCTGCAGCATATTTAAACGGAAGCCAATCTTTCTTCTTTACTTTTCCAGCTACCTTAGTCAACAAGGTCATGGCATCTGGGGTTTTATTTTCAAGTATCATAACACGTGCCAAGCCAGCATTATTGGCTACATCTTCAGGGTATTTTTGAAAAATCGTTTTTGCACCTGCGAGGTTTTCTTTTGCCAATTCGCACAAACCTAAATAATAATTTGCTTTGGCATCTGTAGCAGATAATGGGGTTAAAATACTTTTCGCACTTTCATAACGCTCGTATTTTATAAATTGAATGGCTTCATCTAAAGTCTGCGCTTGTATTCTATTATTTGCTAGCAAACAAAATGCTAACAATAATATTTTGGCTGTGATTCGTTTCATTTCTTTTCTACTGTTTTTTTGAAAGCATAAACATAGATATTTTCTGAAATATACTGTACTAATGCTTTGTAATATTGTTTAAATTTAACTTACATTTAATTTTTCTACTCTGTTACTTTGGCTTTGCGAAGCATTACATTTACTCGTAAAGGAAAAAATTTCGCTTGCTTAAAAACCAATTGCCCATCGCGGCACAGGTAATTGACAAAGCCTGTTCCCAAACCTTGCCAAGTTTCTTTAGAAATAAAATAAAAATTTCTAGTGCATGGATATTCTTTCAACCCGATATAAGCTTGATAAGGTTTTACGTATGATTTAGTGGAATCATTATCGGGCATAATGCCAGCCACTTGCACCTTTTGTAAAAAACTTTCTGTTGTTGAATCGCGTGCATCCGCTACCCAATTCACACCTAGTACACCAATCGCGTTATCATTTTTAGCAATATAGTCTATCACTTCTTCACTCGATTTTGTAGCGAAAATATTGGAAGAAAGTTTTGCGCCTTTAATAATCGAATCATTCATATAACGAACCGTACTTGAATTCATATTATCAAAAACAATTTGATAGGTTTTATCCAAGCTAGTACCAGTAAGGATTTCACGAATTTGCTTTAAGGTAAAATCAGGCGTTTTATTATTTTTTGATGTGATAAAAGCAACCGCATCACTTGCCATTGCCATACTTTTTGTAAAAATTTGTTTACTGGCACAGTATTTTTTTTCCTCTTCACTCAACTCCCGAGTGACAAAAATAAGTCTAGTGGTATCTTCAAAAAAATCCTTGAAACAGTCTGCTTCAGGTTTGTATTCTGCCTTAATATGCGCATTCGGGAAACGGGACAAAAATACTTTCAATTGCTGTTCCATTACTGGCTTATAGGATTCATCCACGCTGATGGTGATATTTCCTGATGTTTCATTATCTAACAGCACTTTATCCTGACAGGCAGTAATACAAAACAGAAATGCCATCAAACAAATACTGTATAACCATTTATTCATCACCATATTTTTCATTCGCAATTTTTAGAGGATTATTTAGGAGTAAAAAAATAGAACGAAATCTCATTCCTATTCGTATTTTCTGCAAAGCTAAATGTTAAAACTATTTTCAAACAAAAAAATATAAGGTTGAAAAAAATAACGTTGAAGATTTTAAATACCCAATCTTTTCTCCATCACATAATCATTCAACCAAAATTTATCCAAAGGAATATCTACCGTTTCAATAATGGCAAAACCCATTTTTTGGTAAAAATACAAAGCCGAGTTTGCCCTGTTTACATTGAGCCGAATACAGGAAATACCCATGGATAGTGACTTCTGATTCATTGCCTTCATCAATAATTGCCCTAGTCCTTTCCCCTTTTCCGAAGGAAGTAGATATAATTTACTCAATTTACAATAGGGTTCTTCTCCTTTTTCTTCCATGAAATGGCAATACCCTTTTAAAACATTCTCCTCTTTTGCGACAATAAAATGATGCAAAGGATTTTTCATTTGCGATGCAATGACTTCTTCACTGTAAAACAAATGGAGCATAAATTCAATTTGTTCCAAGGTAATAATGCTGGTATAAGTGTCTAACCAAGCAGTTTTTGCCAAAGCTATAATGGCAGAAATATCTTCTAATGTAGCTGTTTGTAATTGCATAAAAATGAGTACAAAGATGTGCAATTTATTTATTTATTTTACACCTCCTTAAAGAGGAGTTCTTCATTTCTAAAAATATAAAAACCTAAACTATGCAAGCTTGGCAAGATTACCAAAATGAACACAAAGACAGATTCTTAAACGAACTTAAAGATTTATTACGTATTCCATCCGTGAGTGCGAACTCCAATCATAATGGAGATACTGCACGTTGCGCCGAAGCTGTGAAAGATGCATTACTCGCAGCAGGTTGCGACAGTGCCGAAATTTGTACCACAGCAGGACATCCAATTGTGTTTGCGCAAAAAATAATTGACCCAAGTTTACCAACTGTACTAACTTATGGCCACTATGACGTACAACCACCAGATCCTTTAGAACTATGGACTAGCGGACCTTTTGAGCCAGTTGTTGTAGATGGAAAAATATATGCACGAGGCGCATGCGATGATAAAGGACAAATGTTTATGCATGTGAAAGCATTGGAAATAATGACCAAAACAAATACACAAGCCTGCAATTTAAAATTCATTATTGAAGGTGAAGAAGAAGTAGGTAGTACCAATCTTGGGAAATTCTTAGAAGATTATAAAGAGCGATTACAAGCTGATATTGTATTGGTAAGTGACACGTCGATGATTAGTATGGAGCATCCGAGTATTGAAACTGGCTTGCGTGGTTTAGCTTATATGGAAGTAGAAGTAACTGGTCCAAATCGTGATTTACACAGTGGTGTATATGGTGGTGCGGTTGGAAATCCAATCACAACTTTGAGTAAAATGATAGCCAGCTTGCATGATGAAAATAACCACATTACAGTTGAGGGATTTTATGATGATGTAGATGAATTAACCGCAGACGAAAGAACAGCCTTAAATACTGCACCATTTGATATTGAAGAATACAAAACTGAATTGGGTGTAAAAGCAGATTGGGGTGAAAAAGGATATACTGCCTTAGAACGTACCGGTGTTCGACCAACCTTAGAACTCAATGGAATTTGGGGAGGATATATTGGCGAAGGTGCCAAAACAGTCTTACCTTCTAAAGCCTTTGCAAAAATTTCAATGCGCTTGGTACCTCACCAAAACTCACACCAAATAGCCGAATCATTCACCAAACATTTTCACAAAATTGCGCCCGATTATGTGACAGTAAAAGTAACCGAACACCATGGTGGCGAACCAGTTGTTACACCTACCAATTCGATTGCATATAAGGCCGCAGAGAAAGCCATAGCAACTACTTTCGGCAAAGATCCAATACCGACAAGAGGTGGTGGAAGTATTCCAATTATTGCTTTGTTTGAAAAAACTTTAGGCTTAAAAACGGTCTTGATGGGCTTTGGTTTAGACAATGACAATATTCATTCTCCCAATGAAAAATTTGATGTGGCAAACTTCTACAAAGGCATAGAAACAATTCCTTATTTCCATCAATATTTTGCGGAGATGAGTAAGTAGATGACGGTAAGTTATTCAGACCCTTCGCATCATTAATAAACAGAAATTCATGGAATTAGATATTGACAACATTGCTGAATATTATAAGCGAATGAGTAACCAAGAACTTATACGAGTTTCTACACAAGATGCAAGAGGACTTAGACCAGAAGTATTTGAAATTATTGAGAAGGAAATTAAAAAGCGGAATCTTAATCCTGATTTACTAAAAGGTGCTTTAGCCCAGAACAAAGAATATTCAATTGAAGAACTTGAAAAGTATTCAAGCAAGTTAAGAGATTTAGCTTGCCCTATTTGCGGACAAATTGGACAACAACTTAATGGAACAGTTGCGCATAGTATAAGGAGTTTTCTGATAGTGACAACTGTTAGAACAGAACCCTTTATTGCATGCCCACAATGCTTAGACAAGAAAAATAATATTGCTTTAATTACTTCAGCTTTACTAGGTTGGTGGGGAATACCGTGGGGTATACTTAGAACACCAACTTATCTTTATAGAAACATCAAAGCGAAATCACATAACCATATGGATTCCCCAAACGAAACATTATTGTCATTCACCTTATCAAACATTGGAGAGATAGAAACATACGGAGACGATAAAAGCAAAATGAATAAATTGATTCAACTCAAAGATTAATAACCTATCACAAACTTATAATCATTGCACAAAGACAGCAAAATAACTGTTCAATCTTTTTCATCTTTGACTTTTTCATAAAGACATAGCCTTTAATGTTTAACTATTATACAAACATCCAACAATAAAAACACACCCAATGAGCAAACAACATCATTACCGAGCAAAAATTATTTGGACTGGAAATACTGGAAGCGGCACTAAAAGTTATACCGAATATGAAAGAAGTTATTCTGTTTTGATAGATCATAAAATAGAATTGCAATGCTCTTCCGAC